>DATHMF010000073.1 GCA_035487355.1 Terriglobales bacterium
GATGTTCGGCAATCCCGAGACCACCACCGGCGGCCGGGCCCTCAAATTCTATTCTTCGGTGCGCGTGGATATCCGCCGCATCCAGGCCCTGAAAGAAGGCGATGTCGTGGTCGGCTCTCGCACCAGGATTAAAGTTGTGAAGAACAAGACCGCTGCCCCCTTCCGCGAGGCCGAGTTCGACATTATGTACGGTGAGGGCATCTCCAAGCTGGGCGATATGCTCGACCTGGGCGTCCTCCACAACATCGTGGAAAAATCCGGCGCTTGGTACAGCTACAACGGTGAACGCATCGGCCAAGGCCGCGAAAATTCCAAGGTTTACCTCAAGGAAAATAAGGATGCTGCCGCCAAGCTCGAAGTCGAAGTGCGCAAAGCTGTGGGTCTGAAAGATCATTCAGGCACGCGCACCAACGGTTCCGAGGCTGCCGCCCAGGCTCCTGCTCACGGAAAGGACGCTGCTGCCCACTCGAAATCCGAGCCGCCGATAAAGATGGCGGCAAGAAAGTGACTTTTACCGCGGAGCAGGCGGATATTTGCAGATTTCTTCCACGAAAAGCTGGCTCCTCCTGGGCTTTGGGGCTCGATCGCTAGCGAGCCCCGTTGCCTTCTCTGTGCCGCCGGCGCATAGCTTGTGTGGCACAGCCTGCCCCGGTGAGCCGTGGGCCGTCCCCGGCTGTATCTTGAAATTACCTTAATTCGTTGGACTCAACTGACAGGTGGGAATTAAAATCTATCTGGTTCTGTGCGTGCCTGAGGCCGAGTTTTGAGCAAAGTCATCGCCATTTATCCCGGCTCGTTTGATCCGCTGACCAACGGACACATTGACTTAATCGAACGCGGCAGCAAAATTTTTGACCGTCTGATCGTTGCCATTCTGCGTAATTCAGAAAAGCAACCGCTGTTCAGCATCACCGAGCGCCGCGAGATGCTGCAGGCCATGGTTCGCAGCAAGCGCTGGAAGAACGTCGAGGTTGATACCTTCGACGGTCTGCTGGTGGATTACGCCACGAAGAAAAAAGCGCAAGCCGTGTTGCGCGGCATTCGCGCCATCAGCGACTACGAATTTGAGCTGCAGATGGCGTTGATGAACCGCAAGCTGCAGCCCAGGCTTGAAACGGTTTTCATGATGCCGGCGCTTTCGTATTCATATCTCAGTTCACGGCTGGTACGCGAGATCGCGCAACTGGGAGGCTCGGTAACCGGGCTTGTTCCCGAACAGGTAGAAAAGCAGCTTCAGGAAAAATTGAACGGCAGAACTTAAATAACAAAAAAGTAAAAGAAGACAAACATCTTATGACCACGACCCCAGCACTGAAGACCAAACTTCTCTCCGACAGAATCAACCGCATTGAGGTCTCGGCCACCATGGCGGTGGTCGCCGAGGCCGCCAAACTGCGCGAGCAGGGCGCCGACCTGGTGGATTACGGCGCCGGTGAGCCGCATTTCTCGACGCCCCAGCATATAAAAGACGCCGCCATCGCCGCTATTAACACCAACTTTACGCGTTACACCGCGGTGGGGGGCATTACCGAGCTGCGCGAGGCCATCGTCAAGCGCCACGGCGCCGACTTCGGATCGAATTACAATCGCGACGAGTGCATCGCCTCTACCGGAGGCAAGCTGGCGCTCTTCAACGCCATCCAGGTGTTGGTGGACCACGGCGATGAGGTGATTCTGCCCATCCCATATTGGGTCTCGTTTAAAGACATCATCCAATACGCCGGCGGCGTTCCGGTCTACGTCGAAACCGAAGAGAGCAACGGATTCAAGCTCACGCCTAAGATGATCGAGCAGGCCATCACGCCACACACCAAGGCGATGATCCTGAACTCGCCGTCGAACCCCTCGGGTGCTGTGGTCAAGCCCGAGGACATGCGCGCCATCATGCGGTTGTGCCACGAGCGTGGCATCTACGTTATCGCCGATGAGTGTTATTCCTACCTGGATTTCTCCGGAGCGTACATCTCCGTGGGCGCGTATCACGAGACCAAGGAACATGCCGTCATTATCGGTTCGCTCTCCAAGACCTATGCCATGACTGGATGGCGCCTCGGCTATGCCCTCGCGCCGGCGCCGATTACCAAAGCCATGCAAAAGCTGCAATCACAATCCACTTCTAACAGCACCTCAGTGGTGCAAAAAGCCGGCGTAGCTGCGTTGAACGGACCGCAGGAGTGCGTCGCCGAGATGCGTGCCGACTACATCTGTCTGCGCGACCGCGTTCTGGAAGGACTGGCTGAAATTCCCGGCATTCGTTGTGTTAAGCCCGGTGGCGCTTTTTACGTGTACCCGAATATATCTACCTTCTTCGGACGCAAGGGCGTCAACTCTCCGGCCGATGTTGCTCAAAAATTGCTGCACGAAGCGCATGTAGTTACCGTACCCAGCGAAGCCTTCGGGACCCAGGAGCACATTCGCATCTCGTATGCGACCTCGCGCCAAGAGCTGGATAAAGGCCTGGAGCGGATGAAGAAGTTCTTCGCTGCGCTGTAAGAGGAGCGCTGGGTGTCTTCGTATCCGGGATCGTAGAGACGTAGCTTGCTACGTCTCTAACCTGATCTACTGCGGACCCGTCCTCTGAGTACTTTGAAATACAATATTCTTCTATCGTCATGTCTCATTGGTATCCATTATTAATGGCTCCACAATTTGTCGAGCGCATCTGGGGAAAGCGCGATCTGGCGCCTCTCTACCAGTATCGGCGTACCCCCGAGCAAACACCCATCGGCGAGGTTTGGCTTACCGGCGACGAGTGCCGTGTCACCAACGGCCCGTTTGCTGGGGAAAGTCTGGCCACGCTGGCTGGCAGGTTCGGATGTGATTTCGTTGGCGAGGCAGCTCCTCGCAGCAGCCGTTTTCCGCTGCTTGTAAAATTTCTTTTCCCTTGCGAAAAACTTTCGGTCCAGGTGCATCCCGATGATGAGGGCGCCCGCCGCCACGGCGAGCCCAACGGTAAGACCGAGTGCTGGTACGTGTACTCTGCCCAGCCCGGCGCGCAGATTGCTCTGGGACTCAAAGAGGGAGCCACACTGGCACAACTGGAGCGCGCCATCGCCGAAACTCGCGCCGAGGAGCTGCTCAACTGGATTGATCTCGCTGCCGGCGACCTGATCTACGTGGACGCCGGCACCGTGCACACCATCGGTCCAGGATCGGTGCTGGTGGAAGTCCAGCAGAATTCCGATCTGACCTATCGTCTTTACGACTACGGACGGCCGCGCAAGTTGCACCTGAGCGAAGCTTTTGATGTGATTAAAGAGAAGACTTTTGCCGGCAAAATACCGCCCAGCGGAAGCAATGGGAATCTGAATCTGATTACCTCCTCCTGCTTTGTTGTAAACAAACGCACTTTGCCGGAAACCAAAGAACACCTGATCACCCGGCACATGCCGCCTTACTCTGTACAGATCGTAGTGGCGCTGGAGGGCAGCGGTTTGGTTTTGGCGAAAGACAAAGATCCAGTCCCATTTTCGCGCGGTGAGGTTGTCGTGGTTCCGGCAAGCATTAACAATTTCAGAGTTCGTCCGCAGCAGAACCTGGAATACTTGCATATCTGTTTGCCGCAGGAAGAGGTCAAGGTGCCGCAATCTGTGCCCAGCGACCAGAAGTAATGAACTTTAGATTGTCATTCTGAGCGCAGCGAAGAATCTGGCGAGAATGCTTGCGTTATAGTGGCAGGTGGCGAACACCAGGCTACTTGCTCGAACTGGAAACAATGGAAAACTTTTATCCCGTCATCCTGGCCGGAGGCCGTGGTACCCGCTTCTGGCCTTTGAGCCGCAAGCGCCGTGCCAAGCAGGTGCTTGCACTCGATGGCAAGCGCACCATGGTGCAGCATACGGTTTCACGCTTAAAGCTGCTGGCGGGAGAAAAATCTCTTTGGGTCATTACCAATGGCGATCTGCGCGAAGTGATTGCCGCTCAGCTGCCACGCGTCAGGCCGCAACAAATTATTGCCGAGCCCATCGGGCGCAACACTGCTCCCGCGATCGGGCTGGCAGCTTTCATCCTTGCGCGTCTCAACCCCGCGGCTGTCATCGGCATGTTTCCTTCCGACCATGTCATCGCCGATGAAAATAAGTTTGTAAAAATTATCAGCCAGGCAATCCAGGTCGCTGCGCAGGGCGAGAACATGGTGGTGCTCGGAATCCGTCCCACCCATGCCGAAACCGGTTACGGATACATCGAGGCCGGCGAAAAGGCGCCCAAAGGCTTGCTTCGCGTGAAGCGTTTTACGGAAAAGCCCAACGCTGAGCGCGCCCAGGAGTTCCTCGACGCGGGCAATTATTTCTGGAACAGCGGCATGTTCGTGTGGAGCGCCCAAACATTGACGCGGGCGTTGCGCGAGCACCTTTCTGAGACCACTCCTTATCTGGAGGAGATCGCCGCTGCCTTCGGCACTCCCGGCTTTGCCAGGACGTTTACCCGGCTGTATCCCAAGTGCGAGAACATCAGCGTGGATTACGCCCTGCTCGAACCCCGCTCGGCCAAGGGTGAGCACGCATCGAACTTATATTGCATTCCCTCTGCCTTTGGATGGAATGATCTGGGGTCATGGGCCGCCCTGTACGATTACCACGCTGCAAAAGATCATGCTGGCGGTAACGTCATCAACGGCGCCGCCAGCTTTGCCCTGGATGCGGAAGGCAACTTCGTTCACGCTCCCAAAAAATTTGTTGCGGTGGTTGGAGTAAGAAATCTGGTGGTGGTTGAAACCGATGACGCCCTGCTCATCACCACGCGCGAAAACTGCCAGGACGTGGGTAAGATTGTGAAGCACCTGGACGAAAAGAAGCTGGAGAAACTATTGTAGAGACGTGGCATGCTAGGTCTCGACGCGAGCGAGCTGCCGTTCTGCGAACAAATAACATGCCCCAAGAACAAATTAAATTCGGCACCGATGGCTGGCGCGCCGTCATTGCCGACGATTTTACCTTTGAAAATGTGCGCTTGGCCTCTGCCGCCATTGCCTCATACATCCTCAAGAACGAGGATCCGGCCAAGGGCCTCGTCGTCGCCTATGATACCCGCTTCCAGTCCGGACGTTTTGCCCAGCTCGTTGCCGAAACGGTCGCTGCGGCGGGAATTCCCGTGCGCCTGGCGCATGAGTCCACCCCCACGCCTGCACTCTCTTATGCTGTCAAAAACCTGGGCGCCGCAGGCGGAGTCGTGGTGACCTCGAGCCACAATCCCTGGAATTGGAACGGCATTAAATTCAAAGCCAAGTACGGAGGCTCCGCCACGCCCGCGATTATCGCCAAGATCGAAGGCGAATTTCGCGCCGGCGCTGCGCCCAAGGCTGCCAGCGCGGCCAAAATCACCGAGACCGATTTCAAGCAACCCTACATCGAGGCCATCACGAAATTTGCCGATCTCGACCTCATCGCCAAAGCCCGCTTCAAATTCGCTATTGACGCCATGTATGGCGCCGGGCGTGGCATGTTGGCTGGCATATTCCGCGAGCGCGGCATCGAATTTGTGGAAATTCGCGGCGAGATCAATCCCCTGTTTCCTGGAATCAATCCTGAGCCGATCGAGCCGCATGTGAAGATGTTGCAGGAGACCGTGGTCCGCGAAAAGTGTCACGCCGGTTTTGTTACCGATGGCGACGCCGACCGCATCGGCGCCGTCGCCGAAGATGGCAGCTTCGTGGATTCGCACAAGGTCTATTCCGTGCTGTTGCGTTGGTTGCTGGAGCGCAAGAAGTGGCCGGGAGAAGTCGTGCGCGCCTTTAACACCACGCGTATGCTCGACCGCATCGCCGCCCGTTACGGACGCAGGCTGCACGAGTGCGGCATCGGCTTCAAGTACATCTGCGATCTCATGCTGGAGCGCGAGATCCTCATCGGCGGAGAAGAATCCGGAGGCATCGGCATCCCCCGCCATCTTCCCGAGCGCGATGGTATCCTAAACTCGCTTTTGCTGGCGGCGGTGATGGCCGAGGAAAACAAAACTCTCGCGCAACTGGTGGCAGATTTGCAGCGCGAATACGGTCCTCACTATTACGGGCGTCTCGACCTGCACATCCCCGATGACATGAAGACCCGGGCGATCGGCCGTGCTTCGAACGGCCCGCAGCAGTTAGGCCACTTTAAGATTTTGCGCAAGGATACAATAGATGGTGTGAAGTTTTACCTTGACGCTCCCACCAACGGCAACGGCGCTGAGGCCTGGGTATTATTACGCGCCTCCGGTACCGAGCCTCTGCTGCGCATTTACTCCGAGGCGGCCGCGCCGGAGTTGGTAAAGCAGATTCTCCACGACGCAGAAAACTTTGTCCGCAATTAGAGTCGCATTAAAATCGGTTGAGCGCCAGCGAGGTTTCTAATGCCCGACGCTCTCCAATCCGGTATTCTTCCTCACGACTCGCCTGAAGCGAAGCGTTATAACCGCATCCGCCGCTGGCTGGGCATAGGTGACAGTGTCCTGGGCATTGCTCTCCTGGTAGTTTTGCTGGCTACAGGATGGACCGGCGAGCTGCGCGACATCGCATTAAAGGCTTCGTACCATAATAGTTATCCGCTCGCCGTATTCTTTTACGTCTTCGAGCTGGCCCTGTTGGCAAAATTGCTGAGCTTGCCGCTCGATTACTACGGCTTTCGCCTCGAGCACCGCTTTAATCTCTCCAATCAAAAGCTGCGTGGCTGGATCGCCGATGAAGTCAAAGCGTTTTTTGTGAGCCTGGTTCTATTTTCCATCTTGATTGAACTGCTTTATCTAACCATCCGCTTTGCGCCTGAGATTTGGTGGCTGGTGGCCTGGATTATCTTTATTGTGCTCTCCGTATTTTTTGCCCAGATTGCGCCCGTGGTCCTGTTTCCGCTTTTCTATAAATTTAATCCGCTGGAAAACGATGAGTTGCGCGACCGTCTGGTGCGCTTGAGTGAGCGCGCCGGCACGCGGGTGCGCGGGGTTTACGAATGGAAGCTTTCCGAAAAAAGCAAAAAGGCCAACGCCGCGCTCACCGGCCTGGGTGCAACCCGGCGCATCATCCTGGCCGATACGCTGCTGGAAAATTACACACCTGATGAAATTGAAGCCGTGCTGGCCCACGAATTAGGGCATCACGTGCACAAGCATATTTTCAAATCGATCATTGTGCAGGTGGCCGTGACCTTCCTTGGGTTTTATGCCGTGGATACCGTCATGCGCTACGCCATCGAGCGGAGGCACATGTTCGAGCAGATGTCCGACTTCGCCAGCCTGCCGCTTCTCGCCCTGGTCTTCGCGCTGCTTTCTCTGCTGCTCATGCCGCTGTTGAATGCCTACTCCCGCCACAACGAGCGCGAAGCCGACCTGTACTGCTGGAAATCAATTCCTTCCATCGCGCCCTTTGTTTCCTCGATGAACAAGCTTTGCGAGCAAAACCTCGGCGAGCGCCAGCCCTCGCGCTTTGTGGAGTGGCTGTTTCACTCGCATCCGGCAGTCGCGAGAAGAATCGCTGCGGCCGAACAGTTCGCGCAGAAATCCGGTGTCAAGTAGCGGTGAGAGGGGTACTTGCTAGGTAGTCTATGTCAGCGTTAAGTTACTGAAAATAAAAGACAAATAAGAGATATTTCCACCACTAGCTGAGCAAGTGTAGTGCTCAATAGACGATTTTGCCAGAAGAGGCAATGCGCAGCGCACCCGTCATGGTTGTGTAATCCCGCCAGACAAATGAATTTTCAAAGACCTAAAAAGGCGCCAGCCCGGCGTGCTCTGGGCACACCTCAAGGACAATGATGAAAGATATTTCCTAAGAGATCAAGGATTTGATATCAGGATGATACCGTTTTCAGGAACCTCTCGGCGCGGTGCAGGTCCTCTTCCGTATCTACCCCAATCGTGTCATACGGCGTTTCGGCGACGTGGATCTCGATGCCGTTATCCAGAAAGCGCAACTGCTCCAGGCGTTCGTTGCGTTCCAGCTCGGATTCCGGCAATTTGCAGAAGCGGTCGAGCGCCGCTTTGCGATAGGCGTAGAAGCCAAGATGTTTGAAGTATCGGACTTGGCCGGCCTGGTCACGGTCGCAGGGAATGGTGGCGCGGGAAAAATACAGGGCGCGGCCCTTGAGATCGGTAACCACCTTCACCGCGCTGGGATTGTTGATGTCTTCGGGTGAGCAGGGCGTCTTGATAGTCCCGACTTCAACCGCGGGGTCGTGCATCAGTTCGATGAGGGCAAAAATGTGCTCAATCCGTGCGAGGGGTTCATCGCCTTGTACATTAATGTAGACGTCGGCGTCAACGCTCTGCGCGACTTCATGCACGCGGTCGGTGCCGCTGCGGTGCTCGGCTGAGGTCAGGCGCACACTCCAGCTATTTTTTTTGCATAACTCTACGATCTCATTGGAATCGGTGGCGACGATCACATCCGCCAGTTGCGGAGACCTGCGCGCGGCTTCATAAACGTGGGCCAGCATGGGGCGTCCGGCAATTTCGCGCAGGACTTTTCTTGGCAAACGTGTGGAGGCAAGGCGCGCGGGAATGATGGCAATGGTTTTCAATTTAGAAGTTAGAAGTATAAAGGATTTTGGGAGCAGTCCTCAGTCGGCAGTCCGCTTTTATCTAAGGGTTCCGCAGCCAAACCCGGGCTGCTACACCCTCGCGCTACGCTCGCGCAATGCGGCGCTCGCTTCGCGCTCACCCCGATGCGCGCCGAGAGGGTTTTTCCGCAGCCTGTTAGAGCGGCTTTTAGGGAGTTGAAGAGTTACCTGTTGCTGCTGCGGCGACCGGTTGTGCCGCTGCCGGTTGTGCCGGCACCGGCTGCTGATGGCTGCGCAGAATGCCTTCGATCGTGTTGGCATAGCCTGCGATCAGTGGGGCCTGGTCAAGACCATTGATGATGCGGCGCGCATTCAGGTAATCGCAGTTACTGTCGTGGATATAGGTGTGCAGGCTCTTGCCGGTGAAGCTTCCGTTGCGCATGCCAAAGGACATGATCTTGTACGAGGTCTGCGGTTCCAGCGCGTGTTCCGGGTGAAACAGCAAGTCATTGTTCATGCCCAAGGCATTGCTCATCTTGGTATAGTTCAGCTTCCAGGTTAACTGCACGTAGCCTCTGCCATAGTGGGTATTGGTAAAGGTAGTGCCGTCAGGAGCGGTGACGGTGACGGGTACGCCGTAGGCATGCCCTTTTCCTTTCCCAAACTCCTCCAGAGGGACCCACTTATTCGCGCATTCGCGTCGGACCGTGGCCAACATATAAGCCGCCCAGCGGACGTCGGCAACGTCAGGATCTTCTGCTAGAAATCCGAGAAGGGCATTGAGTCCGGCTGCGGCCGGCGCAGCCAGGCTGAACTGAGGGGTGCAATCCTGGACGATACCGTCAATATCGAAGTTAAACATGGTGGGTGGGCTCGCAATCTGTTGCTTTGGGAAGCAAACTTAACACATTGTGAATCTATTGCGCCAATCGTTGCAGGTATTTATTAACGGTTGTGATTGGCGCCAGCATGCAGAGTCGGGTACGTGAGAAAAATGAAACCGCAGAGGACGCGGAGGAACGCAGAGGCTGGGTAGCACTTGAGCTTTGACGAACTGGGACGATACTGGGAGACATTAATAAAAATGTCGTCTTGACAATAGTTGTTATAACGACTAATATTTGATTGTATGAAGGGAGCAGCCCAGACCGAGAGCAAACGGCGGCGCACCGGTTCGGTTGAGGAGGCGGTATTTCTCGAGCTGTTCCGCACCACAGACATGTTGTCACGCGGCGTGATCCATGTGCTCAAGGCGGAAGATCTTTCTGCGACGCAGTATAACGTGCTGCGAATCCTGCGCGGTGCACCAGAAGGACTGACCTGCGGCGAAATCGGCAGCCGCATGATTACGCGGGACCCGGACATCACCCGCCTGCTCGACCGCCTGGAGAAGCGCGGCCTGGTTGCACGCTGCCGGGAAACAAAGGACCGGCGCATGGTGCTGACCCGGATCTCGCCCGACGGACTCAAGCTCCTGGCCCGGCTCGATGAACCGGTGCAGGAAGCGCACCGCAAGCAATTAGGGCACCTGGGCCGGCAGCGCCTGCGGCAGCTCATGGAGCTGCTGCAGGAGGCGCGCCGCCAGCTCGAGGCAGCCTGATTTTTTTGGGCAAATTATTTGTTGCAACGAATATCGTGTTAACGAATCAAATAGGAGAAGAAAGGAAAGGACAAACACTATGAGCACACTGGCTACACCACAAATCGCTACCACAACCACAACCTGGAACATTGACCCCGTGCACTCGACTGCTGAGTTCAAGGTCAAGCACATGATGATCTCGAACGTGAAGGGGCAGTTCACCGGCGTCAAGGGCACACTCACCCTGGACGAAAGCAAGGTCATCAACTCGCGTGTCGAGGCCTCGATCGACGCTGCCTCCATCAACACGCATGAAGCCCAGCGCGATGCGCATCTTAAGAGCGCCGACTTTTTCGACGTGGAGAAGTTCCCCACGCTTTCTTTCAAGTCCACCCGCATCACCCGCGCCAGCGATGGCGACCTGGCAGTGGCGGGAGATCTGACGATCCACGGCGTCACACGCAGTGTGGTGTTCACCGTGGAAGGACCGACGGCTCCGGGCAAAGATCCGTGGGGCAATACGCGTGTGGGGTTAACGGCGACCACGAAGATTAATCGCAAGGACTTCGGCCTGACCTGGAACGCCGCGCTTGAGACCGGTGGGATTCTCGTCGGCGACGACGTGACCATCACGCTGGAGGTCCAGTTCGTGAAGGCGTGAATCATCCGCCGCTGATACGCATCAAAACAACGCGGCCCGGCGGCGCAGAAAGGGGAAAAATTATGTCGCTCCGTCCAGTTAAAGAAATTATTCAAACCAAGCAGACCATCGAGGGCGCGGGTGTGAAACTACAGCGCGCCTTCGGCTTCGGCAAAACCAAGGATTTCGATCCCTTCCTGCTGCTCGACGATTTCCGCAACGACAAGCCGGAAGATTACCAGGCGGGATTTCCCTGGCATCCGCACCGGGGGATCGAGACCATCACCTACGTCCTGGCAGGCTCGGTGGAGCACGGCGACAGCCTGGGCAACAGAGGCAAAATGACTGCCGGCGACGTGCAGTGGATGACCGCAGGCAGCGGTATTCTGCACCAGGAGATGCCAAGGGGTGACACGCAGGGCCGTATGCACGGCTTCCAACTGTGGGCCAACCTGCCAGCATCGCTGAAGATGACCGATCCGCGGTATCAGGACATCCCGTCGAGTGCGATTCCCGAGATCACTGACGATGATGGCACCAGCGTGCGCGTCATCTGCGGCGAGTTCTGGGGCAAGAAGGGACCGGTCGAGGGCGTGGCCGCCGATCCGAACTACCTGGATGTGTCGGTCCCGCCCGGCCAGAGGAAGCGGCTCAAGGTGGAAACCACGCGGAATGCTTTCGCGTATGTTTTCGCCGGATCGGGCACGTTCCGCGAGGCCTCAGCTCCGCGTGCGGTTTTAACGGAGCCGGCCACCGACCCCAACGCCCCGGCCAAGTACGACGTCAGCAATCACTCGCTGGTGCTGTTTGGCCGCGGCGACGAGATCACGGTTCAGGCCGGCGACGAGGGTATCCGCTTCCTGCTGGTGTCAGGCAAGCCGATCGAGGAGCCGGTTGCCTGGTACGGCCCGATTGTGATGAACACGCAGGAAGAATTGCGTCAGGCAATCGGTGAATTGCACACCGGCGGCTTCATCAAACATCGCTGAACCGCGCCAAAACAAAGAGCCCTGCGCTACCATCGGAGCGCAGGGCTTTGTTTTTTATCCTCAGAGAGTCTGCAAAAACAGAGTTGGAGTTTCTTCCAAAAGCTGGCTATTCTTATCCTCGCGCTGGTGGTGTAATGCGAGGGGAGTGATGTGAAGAAACTTAAGTTCCTGGTTTCGTTGCGAAAGCGAGAAAGCAGCTATCAGAGGCAGAATGCTGCCGCCGTACAGGAGGCAGCCAATCGCCTTGGGGTGGAAGTCGAAGTCGTTTTTGCCGTAAACGACGCAATCGACCAGGGCGACAAGTTGCTGAAAGTCATCCATTCTTCGCACGATTTAAGGCCTGACGGAATACTGTGCGCTCCCGTCGGGACCACCATGCTGCAAGTGGCACGCTCTGCCGCGGCAGCCGGTATGGGTTGGGCGATCCTGAGCCGTGAAGCCGCCTATATTGAAGACTTTCGTCGCAGCTATAAGACCCCGATGTTTTCCGTTCGCATTGACCACAAGGAGGTTGGGCGAATCCAAGCAAGGCAAATGGGAGCTTTCCTTCCACAGGGTGGCTTGGCTCTGTGTCTGCTTGGTCCTAGCGGTCATCCCAATACGGAAGAGCGCTTGAGTTCCATGCTGAGCGTTAAACCCGCCAATATTCAGGTGAAAACCTTGACGACGGATTGGACCCAGGAGGGCGCATCCAAGGCCGTGACACGCTGGTTGCGGCTGGGGACCCGGCACGACGCACCGGTAAATCTGGTGGCTGCACAAAATGACGAAATGGCAATCGGTGCGCGGCAGGCCCTTCGACAGGACGTGCCTAAGCGTGAACTGGAGTCGTGGATGAATCTGCCTTATCTCGGCTCCCTGTGTTGTCCTGATACTGGCCCGGAGTGGATTCGCCAAGGTTTGCTGACTGCTTCCATTATTAATCCATCAACCGCCGATGTTGCCCTTGAGATGATGGTGCGGGCAATTCAAACCCATACCCAGCCGCCGGAGCGTACGGTGCTTTCTCCAGCGTCTTACCCGGAAATAGAAAAGCTGGCCGCAAGACCTGCGCCACGCTCCAGTTAAGTTCGCAGTTTCAGGCAGACTAGAGGCTTGAAAGTTATTGGAGAAATTCTGGTGGCGGCGGTAGGACTCGAACCTACGACCTACGGATTATGAGACCGTCGCTCTAACCACCTGAGCTACACCGCCACGGCAAACTGCTTAAGAAGGGTTACGGGCTTCGCCCGCTTAGTGCGGGAATTTATTTATTTTACCATTCGGCTTCCTGCGCTCCCACTTTCTAAAATTAAACCGCAGAGGGCGCGGAGGAACGCAGAGGCTTTTTGCAGAGCCTAGCGTGGTCTGGGGGTGTGATTCATCACGCTGGGCGCGGATGAGCTTTGTTGGAACGTGGCATCGCCAAAGTAAGTCGCAACAATATTGTGCTTACCGAGGCCAACCTGTAAGGGTTCAAACATGACGACCTGTGTACTGCCGGTTTGGGGAAGGCTGACGTTAGGACCAAGCGGCACGCCATTATCTACGAGCGCCACGTTTCCGCTCGGTATTCCGGAGGCGGTTGAAACCGTTACGGTCATGGTGATGGTCTGTTTCAGGTGCACTTTGCCGAGCTCCTGCCCCGGAGTCCGGTTGGCTACGGCAACGTTCGAGATGGTCGTCGTGGTAGCCGTTGAGCCGCTGCCGTATATGAATTGATTCAATACGGGCGAAGTGCTCGGGCTGAAGTTTGTATCCCCACTATAGACGGCTGTGATGCTGTGTGTCCCCGGCGATAACGATGTAATCGGGGGTGACGCCGCTGTGCCACTGCTCAACGTTACTGGAGAACCCAGGTTGGCCACCCCATCCTTGAACTGCACTGTGCCGGTTGGCGTGCCTACACCGAGGGCGACTGCCGCTACCGTTGCTGTGAACGTGGTTGACTGTCCGAACACCAAAGGATTCGCTGAAGAAGTCAGCGCCGTCGTGCTGCGGGCCCGGTTCACCACCTGTGGATTCGTATTCAGCGATCCGGTGCTGCCGGTAAAATTCGCATTGCCGCCGTACACCGCATTGATCATATGATTGCCGATCGCCAGGGCAGAGGTGGTGAAGGTTGAGACTCCGTTACTGTTGAGCGCGACTGTGCCCAGAGCTGTGGTGGAATCGTTGAAGGTGACGCTCCCCGATGGGATGCCACTGCTGGTCACCGTCGCAGTAAATGTGACAGGTTCACCGAAGTTGGAGGGATTGTTCGATGACGTTAGGGTGGTTGTTGTAGGACAGTTTAGTGTGCATACGATTCCGCCGGCGCCGACTAATATCAAGTCAACGTTGGAAATGCCCAGATTATTGGTGGTATCGGCGGTCTTGAACTGAATTGTGTTCGTGCCTGGTTGCACCTCAGACAGCGGCACCGGCACTGAGATCGTCTTGGAACCACAGGATACGAAGCCACCCTGTGAGAAACAGGCGCCGAAGGGCCAGGGCTGATCATGCCAGACGCCAGTGTTCACGCGATAACTCAAGGTGATGGGGTTATCGGTGGAATAATTGAAGGTCAGAATGGCGGCGGCTGCTTTATCGATGTTGTAAACGCCCGACACCATGAGGGTGAGCGGCGGACCGCCAGGCGAAAGCGGCCAACCCAGGTTGAGCAACCCAGGATATCCAGGACCAACGAGCGAGAGCCGGTCCAGAACATCAAAGGCGAGATCGCGAGGCAGTATCGGGCCATCAAAGGCGAGATTGTCCCAGGTGAAGGTGTGGGTGCCCTGGTCGGGGCCGTCTTTGTCGCCGTTGTAGTGGACATCTTCCAGCCAAACCAAGCCACGGGTGAGCGTAAGGCTCATATTTGTAATGACCGCAATCTTCTTCAGAGGACCGGCCGCGCCGGCATCAACGCCGTAGACATCAATTTCATTCTGCGAGACACGCAGCTCGAAGTGATTCATGTCTCCCGGTCCGGATGACGCCTTCACACAACCGACGACCTGTACCGAGATCGGGCCCGGGGTGACATCTGTGAAAGAATCGTTCGTGGCATAGTTGTTGATGACATCTGCTGAACCGACCGAGATGACCGAGACGCTGATCGGATACTCCGGACAGGCAGGCCGGATGCCACAGCCGGGATCCCCGAACGCTGGACAGAAGGCGTCAAAGCGAACGCCAAAACCATCCTTAGGGACCTCTTGCAACGAGCTGAAGTGAGTGAAGGGCGCCGGCATAGGCTTATCGGTGTACCAGAACTCCGGCCAGGCGCGATGGGCGCCGTGGCTGTCGTCGCTCACGTCAAAGGCGACGGTGCCGGTGCGCCCGGCGATGTCGAAGGGCTGCTTGGGATACATGGCCAGCGAGGTCACGCCGTGCTGATCGGTCTGCGCCTCGACGACCTGGCCGTTGCAGATGGCGACATCGTTGGGAGGTTGAACCGAAACACTCACCCCGCACTTCTGCATGATGGTCGGCGACGCATCGTAGTATTGGCCCTGCCCCGAGTTGACTCCTCCGAGCAGCCGGGAAACACCCCATACGGTGCCGTTCAGGTCTCCGGAGCGATTCCCGGTTCCGGCCGGCTGGTCGAAGGTGTCGCAGAATGCCGGGACCGCGCCCGGAGCGCTAAGGAATGAACATGCCGACGGCGAGGACGACTGCACTGGCTGGGTTTGTCCCGTCGAGACGGTGGGCCGCTGAGGCCCAACCTGCGCCAAGGCAGAAGGCAGTGCTGCAATTACTAGTGCGGTGAGTACCGCCCGAATCCATCTTCCCACGGGTATGCTCCAATTCTGTGATGTGGAACCGCGGGGGGAGCCAGCGATTACAGCCAACCACACCTTAGCTGAATACAGACAGGTAGTATTTGAGGCAAAGTTAAAGATGCTAAGAGGCACACATACTAAATGGAGCCATCTCAGCGGCAAACATTACGTTGGTTTCATTCTGTTGTGAATTAGGACGATGACTAAGTGGCCATGGCCAGGGGATTGCGAGTTTTGTCTTCAATCTGCCATCCAAACCCGATTATGAAACAGCCGTTTCGTTGCCCTTTGTGGTTAATCTTTTATGTTTTTCTGGGACATTTTTCATCCCAGCCCCCATCTAAATCCATCGTATAATGAGAAACATTAGGTTTACGCCAAATCCTGCCCCCAAACACTAACAGCGAAAGCACGGATCGAGCGTCTAACTATATCTAATCAGGAAATATCTACATGATGTCCACCCGAGTTAAAGCGGTTGTTATCGCAATATCAATTACTCTCGTCCTGTTCATGATTGCCGGCGGCCTCGGTGTCTACGCCTCTGCCGGAAAGAGCGAGGGAGCTTACCGAGAACTGGGCGTTTACAGCGAGGTGCTCTCGCGCATCCGCAGCGAGTATGTGGAAGAGCCCAACATGCCGGCCGTGACCGATGGCGCGCTGCATGGGCTGCTGGAATCGCTCGATCCCAACTCCAGCTATCTCTCGCCCGAAGAATATAAGAAGTACAAGGTGCACAAATCAGATGGCAAAGCCGATATTGGCGCCATCGTTTCCAAGCGCTTTGGTTATGCTGCCATCGTTGCCATCATTCCCGGCGGCCCCTGCGACAAAGCCGGCATTGAGAACGGAGACATTCTGGAAGCCATCGAGGGTAAGAGTACACGCGAGCTCTCCCTGGCCGAGATTCATGACATGCTTTCCGGCACGCCCGGCTCCAATATCAATTTTTCAGTGGTTCGCGCCCGCCGCGCCGAGCCGCAAAAGATCACTGTAGTTCGCGACGTGGTCAGCATTCCCGCCACAGAAGACAAGATGCTCGAAGCGGGTGTGGGTTATGTTAAGGTAGATGCCCTCAACAAGGGCAAAGCGCAGGAAGTTGCCGCCAAGGTCAAAGAGCTGCAGCACAACGGCGCGAAAAAGTTGATTCTCGATCTGCGCAATGTTGCCGAAGGAGAGCCCTCGGAAGGGATCGCCGTCGCCAATTTATTCCTGAATCACGGCCTGATTACCTATCTCTCTGGCCAGAAATATGCGCGTGAAAGCTACAACGCAGATCCGCAGAAGGCAATTACAACTTTGCCCGTGGTGGTGCTGGTCAACCGCAGCACATTTGGCGCAGCCGAAATCGTAGCTGCCGCCGTTCTCGATAACGCCCGCGGCGACGTGCTGGGCGACAAGACTTTTGGTAACGGCTCGGTGCAGAAAGTCATCGAGATTCCTGATGGCTCCGCGCTGATTCTTTCTATCGCCAAGTACTACACGCCTTCAGGCAAGGCGATTGAAGACAATGCCGTGACCCCGAATATTCTGGTGGCTTCAGAACAGGATGCGCTTGTCCCCGAAGAAGAAGAAGCACCTGAGGGCGAACAAGCGAATAAACCCGAGCAGAAGAAAGAGGATGACCAACTGAAACGCGCAGTGGAAGTCCTCAAAAAGCACGCCTCGTAAGCATTAAGAGAGATGCCAGCAGAGCGTCTCCTGAAAATAAATCAAAGCCCGGCTGCGAGCCGGGCTTTTGTTTGCTCACCGCGGATTTTAATAAATGCAGTTCCAAAGAAAATCCTCTGCGTGCCTCAGCGCCCTCTGCGGTGAATACTAAAATCCGCGTGATCCGTGAAATCCGCGATAAGCAGTTGGAGTTGTTTTTACACCGGTCTCACTACACCCAGCAGTATCTGAAACAAAACCAGCCAGCGTCTGACGTTGGTGGTCATCAGGAAATTTTCTTTCACATGTTCGCGGCCGTTTTTGCCGAGCTGCTGGGCGAAATCAGGATGCGTCAGCAGATAACGAATCTGGTAGGCGCAGCCCTCGACCGAATGCACCAGCATGCCGGTGAGTTTGTGAATCACCTGCGTAGGAATTCCGCCAACGGCCCCGGCAATGGTCGGCTTGCCCTTCCACAGGGCTTCGGTCACGGTGAGGCCAAAGCCTTCTTTGAGTGACTTCTGGATAATGATGGTCGAGGCCTGCTGCAAAGCATTGATCTCCAGCGCCGACCAGGGCGGCAGATTCAGGATGATAATATCCGGATCGTCCCCGGCCGCTTCCGTCACTTCCGCCAGCACAGCCGCGCCTTCCGGGTCGTCGCTGGCGCCGCCGCCGGCCAGGACGAGCTGGCAATCCACATACTTCTTCGCCAGCTTGTAGGCCTGCACCACTCCCACAGGATCTTTCAGGCGATCAAAACGGGAAATCTGTGTAAGCACCGGCCGCGAGCGGTCAATGCCGAAATCCTCGCAGACCTTTTGTACAAACGCCTCCTCCACGGGTTTATTTTTTTCCGAAAGCGGGTCAATGCAGGGATAAAACAAATACTGCGGAATCGCGAGCTGCCGGGTAAACGCCGGAGAAGAAAAGATGGCGGCATCGTACTGCTCCACGAAGGGCTGCAAAAAATTCCACACCTGCGGGTGCGGATTGGAAAGATCAATGTGGCACCGCCAAATCCAGCGCCCACGCTCTCCCCGCGAGCGAATCAGCCCCACCGGCTGCGGATCGTGAATCACGAACAGATCTTCGTTAAACTGCATGCGCTGCCGGTTCTGTTCGTTATACATCAGAAAAAGATCGAGGATTTCTTTGGTGACGTTGAACTCTCCGCCGTGCAGCGCGTTGTGAAATCCTTTGGTGATTTCAAAGAAGTCGTTGCCCCCGGTGATGACCTCCCACTTGGTGTGGACCTCGAGTTCGTTCATCAGAGGGATAAGGCGGTTCAAAATTTCTGCCACGCCTCCGCCCACCGCCGTCGAGTTGACCATCTTTACGGTTTTGCCGAGCAAGGGTTGCGCCAAAAAATGCAGCTCATCAATGGCCGCCTTGCCAATGATGGGCTCGTAATCATTGAGTTCAGGTGGCGGCGGAGGCGGCGGAGGCGTCTCGCTCACCTTGTATTTCTTGCGGCGCTCCGGCCCCGGGGGAATGGCGATTCGATTGGGATCGCGCCGCTCTACAAAACCTGCGGCTTGCGCAGAGGGCGCTTCCGAGGACGTCTGCTGCTCGAGCGTCCCGGTTCCAACGCCTCCATCCTGTGGCACAACTTCCGGAGTTTGCGGAATTTGTTTGACAACCTTTTCTTTCATAGCCGTCGCCTCTGACAAAATCGTGCTTCTGCAATCGTCAATCGCACTTACAACGCCTGCTCAATGATTTTAAGAATTTGCCGCCGCACATCCTGCAAGGTGGCCGTGTAAATATCAATTCGGTTGACACGGTCGGCGAGCGGTTTTAGTCCCAACTCTTCTCCCAACCAGACGGAAAAATCATTGGAGTTTAACTTGATCCGCAGCCGCGCCTGGATAAAGTGGTAATGAATGCTGTTGATGCTGACCTGCTTCAACCCATCGGCGAACTCGGCCAGATTGCGGGCTACCAGCGGAGTGGGCACAACCACCGTATCACTGGCGCAGAAATAAAACGGTTCAAATGCCGTGCGGTCGCGGGCGCCCGGGTTCTTCTTCAGGTAATCTTCCATGATCTCGAGCAAGGTTTCGCGCAGCGATTTGATCGAGGTATATTCGCGCACGTCAATTCCGGCCAGCCGCTCCGCCAGTCCGATCTCATTACAGGCGGCGAACGCCCAGTGGGCAAAATCGTTGGAAAACCCTTCGCTGATGTAATGGTGCTCTTGCAAGGTCTGGAACATGTGCTGGAAGATGGAATCATCGGGGCAAGATGGCAAACATTCCGCCAGTTCGCCCAGCGTGGTGGCCTTCTGCCGGCCAATGCGCATCAGGTGCGCCGACGAATTGAAAAAGAAGGGTGAGCGCGCCTCCCGCAGCGCAGAAGGCGATTGCGTCAGGTTCTGAGTTGTGACCACGGAAGCCGAATCCTCCTCGCAAAATGGTACCGAAAGCACTTCGTAAGAGCTAGAGCTGGTTTCATCAATATCTTTGAATCTTTAGTGGAGCCCCTGCTCTATTGCCTCAGGGGCTGAAGTGGCCGACGAAGGACTACATTCTTAAGATGCTGTCTGCCCTCCTTCCCGTTGTAATCTCCCGCTTTTTTTCAACACCCACTTCCGATTTTTGTAGCCGGGGCGCTGAATTCACGGCAAAATCCTTACAAGTCGAAATGACCCAGATGACTGAGAACCGAGAACTGAGAACCGAGAACTGAAAGAATGCCCGCGCCCACCCCACTGCTTTTCGACCTCTTTGTCATCTTCGCCGTTACGAAGTGTTTTGGTGAAATCTTCGAGCGTCTTTCTTTGCCGGCTGTTCTAGGAGAAATTCTTGCCGGGATTGTCTTTGGCCCCTACGCGTTAGGTGTCATCCGCCCCAGCGCCACCGTGTACTCACTCGCCCAGGTCAGCGCGATTTTTCTTTTATTCATGGTGGGTCTGGAAACGTCGCCGAAGGAAATTATCAAGGTAGGCGGCAAAGCTCTTCAGGTGGCGATATCGGGTATGTTTGTTACCTTCGTGCTGGGCTTCGGATATCTGCTCTTGCGCCACCAGCCCGCCCACGAAGCCATGTTTTTGGCCACTGCCATGGTTGCCACCAGCGTAGGCATTACGGCGCGCGTGCTAGCTGATATGGGCTTGCTGCAAACTCCCTCGGCAAAAATCATTCTGAGCGCGGCGGTCTTTGACGATGTCCTGGGAATGGTCCTGCTTGCGTTGGTGATCGGAGTTGCCTCCCCGCAGGGAGTGAACTGGCTTTCCATCTCGATCCTGGCGGTTGAAGCCATCGGCTTTGCCCTTTTCATGATCTTTGTTGCGCCGCGGCTCATCCGCCATGTGTCTCATGGTTTGCGGCGCATGTCCACCCGCCATCCTCAACTGATAATAGCCTTGGGCATCTGTTTAGGTTTGAGTGTTGCTGCTGAAAAGATTGGTTTGGCCGCTATCATCGGGGCCTTCTTTGCCGGCCTGATCTTCGCGGAGTATGCGCAGGAGTGGAACCTGCGTCCTGGGGTAGGTGCCATCAGCGAATTTCTGACGCCGTATTTCTTTTTTACTTTGGGAGCCCAGCTCAACATTCATCTATTTACCGGATCGGTGCTAGTCGCCGCGCTGATCATCTCTGTTCTGGCCATCCTCTCCAAAGTTATAGGATGCGGACTGCCTGTACTCAAGCAAGGCCGTCACACCGCCCTGCAGGTCGGTGTAGGGATGACCCCCCGCGGCGAGATTGGACTCATCGTTTCGCTGATTGGCCTGCAGATGAAAGTGATCTCCGATTCTACCTATGCCGTCGTCGTCTTCATGACCGCCGCGACCATCCTGATCGCGCCGCCCCTGCTGCGCATCGTGTTTCACAAGGAACGCAAAGCCACCCAACAGCTCCCGATCGAAGGAGAGGACGAAACCGCCTCGTTCACACTGGAGTAATTCGCTGTGCGGCATAACCCGAACGACCATGAAATGATGGTACGATTTACGGAATAAGGAACGATCATGAACAGCCACAAAACCGATTTAATTCGCGCAGCAATCGAACGGATCAAACGCCTGTTCAAAAAAACCAGACGTGCCCGAGGATGATCCGTATGCCTACGTAACCGCACCTAAGAAACCCAGGCCACCTTATCGCAGCGCTGCTGCCGTAGCAGAGTTACCCGAAGACTAGCTGTGGTGCCCCTGACGTCGCGCTGGCTGTTGCGTGGGCATCTTTGCCACGCCTGTGTTGAATAAATTACTCCGCGTATCTCTGCGTCCTCTGTGGTCAAATTCTTTATAATGCTTCCTTCAAAGAAAGGAATTTGATGTCAGACCTCAAAGACCACGTTGCCCTCGTCACCGGCGCTTCGCAGGGCATCGGCCGTGCTTGCGCAATCGCGTTGGCCCGGGCAGGGGCCAAAGTTGCGCTGGCCGCGCGTAATGAAGAGAAACTCGCTCAGGTTGTAAGCGAGATCAAAGCCGCTGGCGGCGAAGCTGCCGCCTTCAAAATGGATGTCGCCAACGAAGATGAAATCAAGGCCGCTGCCAAAACCGCGATAGACCAATTTGGGAAAATTGATATTCTCGTTAACAACGCTGGCGTCACCCGCGATACTCTGCTTATGCGCATGAAGCGTGCCGACTGGGATTCGGTCATCGCCACCAATCTTACCGGGGCTCATCTCTGCATTCAGGCGGTCATTGGTTCCATGCTCAAGCAGCGCTGGGGACGCATTATTAACATCACCAGTGTCTTCGGACAAATGGGCCAGGCCGGCCAGGCCAACTACGCCGCCTCCAAAGCTGGCCTTATCGGGCTCACCATGGCCGTCGCCCGCGAGGTCGCCTCGCGCAACATTACGGTCAACGCCGTTGCTCCCGGCTTTATTGAGACGGCTATGACCGAGTCTCTCTCTCCCGAGCTGAAAGAAAGCGCCCTAAAGGTGATTCCGTTGGGCCGGGTTGGGAGCGACCAGGACGTCGCCAATGCCGTCCGCTTCCTTGCCTCTGATGCTGCCAGCTACATCACCGGCCACGTCTTGAACGTCAACGGTGGCATGCTGATGGGGTGAATTTAGGCCTCCGCGGTCCATTTTTAATCTGCGTTCATCCGCGGCAAGCCCCACGGCACGCCGGGGCAGGCGGGACAGGTCTGCGACGAAAAGATTTTTCCTTCGCGTCCTTTGTGTTTAAACTTATTCATGTCCTTGGAAATCCTGCAAGCGTCGTCGCCAGCGCATATCCAGACGGCCCGCGAGCTGTTCAACCAGTACGCTACCTCGCTGGATTTCGACCTGTGCTTCCAGAACTTTGAACAGGAGCTGGCTTCGCTGCCCGGCGACTACGCTCCGCCGGAAGGCCGGTTGCTTTTGGCCTTCTGGGAGGGAGAGCCTATCGGCTGCGGCGCTCTGCATAAATACGCTAAAGGTGACGATGCCGTCTGCGAGATGAAGCGTCTGTACGTCAAGCCCGAGAATCGTGGGTACGGCATTGGGATGGCGTTAGCTGATCGCCTGATCCGCGAGGCGCGGGAGATCGGATACCGCCGCATGCTCCTCGACACGATTCCCCAATCCATGGCCGCCGCCGTTAAAATGTATCGCGCCCTGGGATTTCGCGAGATCGCTTCCTACCGCCCCAATCCGGTGCCCGGCGCGATCTTTCTGGAGCTGCAGTTGTAAAACACGGCCGCACACGTCACATTTGGGTGTGATGGCATGGTCGTCTGCGGCCTGTAACCGCCTTGCTGCAAGGCTACCTATAAAATTTTTGTTCTTGCCAGAAAGCCTACTTATGGTTACTATTCACGCACTCCCCTGGTGACGCTCTAGTATCGTTATGAACTGTTTATGAATATCGGCGAGACCATCCGAAACTTCCGGCTTGAAAAGGGTATGTCCCAGGGGGACATAGAGAAGCGCACAGGTCTTTTGCGCTGCTATCTCTCCCGGGTGGAAAACGGCCATACCATCCCCTCGCTCGATACCCTGGCCAAGATTGCCGGTGCTATGGATGTTCCCCTGGCCCAATTTTTCGTGGAGCCCGTCGCCGAAAACGGTGCTCCAAAAACAGTTCCCCAACTGGGGGAAGAAGAAGTCCGCTTCCTGACCCAGATCCGTCGTTATTCGCCCAACCTGAATGAAAGCGACCGCAAGATCGTCCTCACCATGGTGAAAAAGCTTGCCGCCTCCGCAGGTAAGTAACAGGTCCGCTTGCAACTTGCACCTGTATTTTGTGGTATATATATCTCGCGCTCGTAGGAAAAGTGTGTGTTTGGGTGTACCCTCGGCCAGGGAGTTGAGTTGTGACCGTAGACGAAGAGCTGAATTTGCTGGAAGATAACATGCGCCGGCTCAAAGTCGAATATGACGTTTTTTTCGGCGGCGGCTCCAAGAAACCTCCAACCGATACCGAATGGCGGGTTCAGACGCTTATCAAGAAGTACTCCGACAGCGGCAAGATGAACTTTTCCCAGCGCTTCCGTTATAACAGCATTGCTCAAAAATATGCCGTATTCAGCGATCTTTGGCGCAAGAAGCTGAAGATCAAGGAAGAGGGCTACAGCCGTCCTCAGGACGCCGTTCTGGGCGTTCAAGGCGTGCGCACGGCGGAAGAGCATGCGGCTGCGGCTGCGCTGCAAATTGCCGCCAACAAAGCTTTTATCACGAGCTGTTCCAACGTCGAGGCCGATCACGAAAATGTTCAGGCCCTCTTCCAGGCCATGATGGAAGCCAAGAAAAGAGCTGGCGAGCAAAGCTCCGCAGGTTTTGATTCCTTCAAGTCCTTCCTGCAGAAGAAGACGGAACAAATCCGCAAAGAATACGGCTGCCATTCCGTGGAATACTCCGTCGAACTGGAAAACGGACAGGTCCGGCTCAAGGCCAAAGCCAAAGTCTGAAGGCAGCTCCAAGCTCTCAGCTCCAAGGGTTTCACCCCCTCACTCTTTTCAGCAGTTAAGCCAATCTGTGACCCGGGGGATAGAGAGCAAAACTCGCCTCTATCCTTATCCGAGGAAACTGATAATCTTAGTGCGCTAAAGGAAATGAAAAGGCTTTATGGCGGACTCTTATAGAGACCTGATTGCCTGGAAAAAAGGATGGCTTTTGTACGCGAAATTTATCGGCTCACAGCAACTTTTCCAAGAGAAGAAATGTTTGGGTTGACTTCTCAAATACGCCGAGCCTCGGTCTCAATTCCTTCTAATATTGCCGAAGGCAAAGGGCGCTATTCTCAGCGTGATTTTCTACATTTTCTGATGCAAGCCCGAGGCTCCGTCAATGAGGTTGAGACCCAGTTCTTGCTTGCCCAAGATCTCGGTTACTTACCAGACAAGCAGACTGATCAACTTCTGTCGCAATCGAAGGAACTCGGCAAGATTCTCAACGGTCTGATTTCCAGCCTGCGCAAAACCGCTGATCCCATAAACTAATCATTCTCCGGGCCCAAGCTTCGGACTTACCTTTGGAGCTTGGAGCTGAGAGCTTGGAGCTGGTTAGTTGTCTTATATAATTTCTAGTTCGGTGTCCCAACGGACACCTTCCCCTGGGGAGCACATTGAAAATTCAACGCGCCATTCTAAGTGTCACTGATAAAATCGGCCTGGTGGAGTTTGCCCGCGAGCTGGCCGCCCTGCATATCGAATTGGTTTCCACCGGCGGCACCTCCAAGTTGCTGCGCGACTCCGGTATTCCCGTTAAGGACATCTCTGAGCTCACCGGCTTTCCTGAAATTCTCGGCGGCCGGGTAAAGACCCTGCATCCCAAGGTGCACGGTGGCATTCTGCACCGCCGCGATAATCCTGATCATTGCGCCACTGTGACTGAGCACGGAATCCCTTGCATTGATATGGTTGTGGTCAACCTTTACGCCTTTGAGCAGACTGCCGCTAGGACGGGTGTGAACTTTGAAGAGCTGATCGAAAACATTGATATCGGTGGGCCTTCGATGATCCGCTCGGCCGCCAAGAACTTTGAGCATGTCGCAGTGGTGACCTCGGCGACCGATTACGCCGGTATAGCTGAAGAAATGAAGAAGTCGAGTGGCCAGCTCTCCACTGCTACCCGTTGGCGTCTGGCACAAAAGGCCTTCGCCACCACCGCCGCGTACGACTCCGCAATTGCTTCCACGCTGGAGCGCATCTCGCCGGAGTCCATGCATCCCAGCGAAGACTTTCCACAAACGCTGCGGGTTATCCTGCAAAAAGTTTTTGATTTGCGCTACGGCGAAAACCCTCACCAGCATGCCGCCTTGTATTCCGACGGCACCGGCAAGGGCGTAGCCGGCGGACGCCAACTGCAGGGCAAGGAGCTTTCCTACAACAACATCGTGGATATGCAGGCCGCCTGGGATTTGGCCCACGAGTTCAGCGCACCCGCGTGCGCCATCATCAAGCACACCAATCCCTGCGGCACCGCCACCGGAACCGATCTGGTGACCGCGTACAAGAAAGCTTTGGAAGCCGATCCCGTTTCAGCTTTTGGCGGCGTGATTGGTCTGAATCGCCCGGTGGATAAAGAAGCTGCGGAAGAAATCTGCAAGCTCTTTGTAGAAGTCATCGCCGCTCCTTCTTTTGATGAAGGTGCGCGCCAATGCTTTGCCGCTAAAAAGAACCTTCGTCTTGTAGAAATTACCCCCAAGGAGATGAGGTGCGTTCTGAAACACATCTCGGGCGGGGTCTTATTGCAGGATGTGGACCATCATCCCATCACAGCGTCGGATTTGAAAATAGTGACCAAACGTCATCCCACCGAAAAAGAAGTGCGCGCCATGTTGTTCGCCTGGAAAGTTTGCAAGCACGTGAAGTCCAACGCAATCGTGTATGCACTTGAAGGCCAGACTGTGGGTGTAGGTGCCGGCCAGATGAGTCGAATAGATTCTTGCAAGATTGGCGCGATGAAAGCAGTGCTTCCCCTGGCGGGAACAGTTGCCGCCTCCGATGCTTTTTTCCCTTTCCCCGATGGCGTAGAAGAAATTGCCAGGGCAGGCGCGACCGCAATCGTCCAGCCTGGAGGGTCCGTGCGCGACCACGAGGTCATCGAAGCCGCTGATCGGCTGGGCCTCGCCATGGTCTTCACCGGCGTGCGCCACTTCCGCCATTAAAAAAGCAAAGAGGGACGAAATTTTCGTCCCTCTTCTCCCCCTACCTCAACGAACCAAACTTATTTGCCGTGACGATCACGATGTACATCGTGCCAATCCTGACGCCGGTCGCGCCGATCAGCGTGAACGTCTTTTCTGTCATTGTGGATATCTTTCTTGTCGCCGCGGATGTCTTTGCGGTCGCCGGAAGCATCTTTGCAAGCTGCCTTGTTTCCGTCCTTGCAGGCCTCTTGATCTTTGCGAACATCGCGACGGTCCTTATTCAAATCGCGCTGGTCCTTGCGGATGTCTTTCCTGTCGTTGTGGATGTCTTTCGTATCTTTACGAGCGTCCTTACGATCGTTTTGGGTATCGGTAGTGCCTGTGGCAGCTTGCCCCCAGGCGTTGATTCCTAACGTTAATGCACCGGCCAATGTGAGCAGGGCCAGCTTGTTGATGCGTCGCATATTCTCTTTTCCTCCGTTTACGGTTGTGTCACCGTTCACTTGGTATGAACCCACAGCATTTGAAAAGTTGCGACCCAAAATGGGAGCAGCCAGCAGTCTCGTAGTTACTAAAGTACCTTTCCGTTTTTGGAATTGGATAGCTCAGGATGAGCGTAGATTCTGCGGCAGGAAAAGGACCCAGAAAAGAAAAAAGCTGATAGTTTGATTCGGAAGAAAAAAGTTTCTCGACAGCGAAACTTTTCTTTGCGCCAGGGTTCTATAGATGGAGAACCATTCCTAGTCGAAGACCACCGTCTTGTTCCCGTAGACCAGCACACGGTTTTCCAGGTGCCAGCGCACCGCGCGCGAGAGCACAATGCGTTCCACATCACCGCCTTTGCGGATGAGGTCTTCAAGCTGGTCGCGGTGCGAAACACGTATAAAATCCTGTTCGATGATGGGGCCTTCGTCCAGCGCCTCAGTAACGTAATGGCTGGTTGCGCCCAGTAGCTTCACGCCGCGCTCGTAGGAGCGGTGGTAGGGTTTGGCACCGGTAAACGCCGGCAAGAAGGAATGATGGATATTGATGATCCGGTTGGGGTAGTGGCCGATGAAATCTTTGGAGAGAATCTGCATGTAACGCGCCAGCACAATCAGTTCGATCTTCTCTTTCCGCAATAACTTCAGCGCTGTGCTTTCCGCCTTCTCGCGGTGGTCGTTTGCGTGCGGTATCTCATGGAAGGGAATGTGGTAAAACTCCGCCAGCCGCCGGGTATTAGGATGGTTGCTGATGATCAGCGGGATCTCACACGCCAGCTCGCCCATGTGGTGGCTGTACAGCAGGTCTGCCAGGCAGTGTCCCGATTTGGAAACCAAAATCGCAACCCGCGGACGGTGGCCAGAACGCGCCACCTGCCAGTGCATCTTGAATTTTTGGACTACTGGTGCAAAACGGGCGGCGAATTCATCCAGCTCGAAATCGAAGCCCTCCAGCTCCCACTCCACACGCATCATGAACATCCTGAGTTCGGGGTCCTGATGATCGTCGGCGTGCAGGATATTGCCGTTATGCTTGTAAATGAAGTTGGCAACCGCAGCCACTACCCCTTTTTGCTCTGGGCATTGCGTTAACAGGATTGCACTGTTCTTCGGGCTCATTTTGAACATCATCTTACAGGAACAGGTGCAAGCTGCAAGGTGCAAGGAAAATCTTACGACCGATTGATTTGTGATCGCTGCCTTAAGGGCTGATTGCTTTAAGAACTGGGAATCGAGAATTCCTAACGGCTGAGGACTGACACCTGCTGACTAAAGGAAAAAGCCCGCCCCGTCAGGAAGGGCGGGCCTGCGCACGTTAGGCGAAGGGAAGACCTAACGTAACATCTTTAGCATGTCCGCGTAGCAAGCTGGTTCCTCTGGCAACAGGTTCTGAGGCGCGTTCTTGCAGCTTGCAACTTGGAGCTATCGCTACTCATCGTCTCTGTCGTGTCTCACGACTTCGCCGGTCGCTGGATCAAGCCCCAGCTTTCTTGCGTGATCATCATCGTGATGGCGAAAATCAAACATGTTGAACAATGAGCCCGCACGCGCATCGAACGACTGATCGCCAATACGTCCCAGCTTCCAGTTGTCTTCGATCAGGCGCAGGATGGAGCTCTGGTCGCTGATGGAGTGGTCAACATAATTGACCTTGGCGAAGGGTGAAATGACCAGCAAGGGCAGCCGCGGACCGTATCCGCAACGGCCTTGGAACACGGATCCATCGGCGAAACCGCAGGTTCCGGGCCCCGTGAGTGCATCTGCACTGGTACTGGACTGGCTCACGATAGGCGACATCACGTGGTCATACCAGCCGTCGGAGTCGTCATACGCGATAATGACTGCCGTATGCTCCCACGCCTCCAGGCTCTGCAGATGGTTGATGGTCTCAACGATGAAGGTTTGCTCTGCCAGTGGATCGGAGTAGCCGGCGTGTCCATCCTGGAATCCACGTGCCTTCAGGAAGCTGACGGCGGGCAGATGTCCAGAGTCGGCCGCTGCCCAGAAGTCAACCAAGTCGTATTGATGATTGGCCTGATCGGTCTCGCCGATTTCTTCTACCGAACTCGGCGGCAGGTGGTGAGGATTGGAAGTAGAGAGGTAGTACTGGAAGGGCTCGTGGTGCGGGATATAGTCTTTCTTGGGGTTGCCATCGCTTCCAATGTGGAGTGTGTCGCAGTGCGCTTTACCCGCGACCACGCTGCTGGGACGGAAGCCGCCCTGGAACCATCCCCAGGTGATTCCCTTTGCGTTGAGCAGATCGCCAACGTTCTTGTTGGTATTCAACATGGCCACTGAGTCGCGGGTGGTGCAGTCGTCATAGAACGGTTGAGGATCACCGATAACGCTTCCACCGATGGTGTCAATTCCAGGGAGGGTTTCCACAACAACACCGTGCGTTTGTCCGGAAACCAGGTTCAATGCACCGGGAGTGGAAGGTCCAAACGTGGTGTTGTAGCTGTTGTCGCTCATGGCGAAGTGTTCCGCATAATTCCACAGCGCTGTGACCGTGTTTCCGTCAAAGTAGCCCATGACCTGCGATGGAGAGCAGCTCGTGCCCGCGCCGGTATGCTCGGGAAATTTATCCATCAGTCCGGCGTCGAAGGCCTTCTGTTCATCGGTGTAGTTGTGGTCCATGTCGCAGGTTGCTGCCTGGCTGCGATCCAGGCGGAAGGGTTGTGCTGAATTGGGATTGTGCATGAGCAGCCCGCCACTCAACAGCCCATTGACCGCTGGCGGCGGATTCTTGGCCCAAGCTGTGAAGTTTGGCTCACCGGCAGGGTTCAACGCATGCGGATAGGTCGCAAAATAATGATCAAACGAGACGTTTTCCTGGAAGATCACGACTACGTGCCGGATCGGGGTCAAAGTACCCTGGGCTTGGGCAAACTGGGGCAAGCTCCACAGGATGGCCGTGGCCAGGAGAAGAAGAAGCACTCTGCTACAAGTCACGTTTTTTAGAACAGAAGAGACAGGCCTCTGGGACAACATACTTTTCCTCCACAAGAATTTTGGTTGGAACAAGTTTTGGTGAAGCGCAAGGTTCCGATTTGCGCGTATTCGAAATCCGAGTACGGCAAGATGCTACGGTTCTTGTGTTTCCGGAATGTTCTTAGGAGATTAAATTTCTGTTAAACCTGAGGTAGGGGGTTAAAGCTGGAGAGACTCGGAACCGGGAACTGGGCAACTGCGGTTACGGCTTAGACCCTTCCGCCATGCAGGCAACGCGGATCTTCTCCCGGTCGGCGTCGCCAAGCTCTGAAAACTCAAACACATAGCGGAAACCGGTGCGGCTGCGCACCAAAGCCTTGGCCTTGATGATGTCGCTGCTGTTGGGAAGCGTGAACCTGATTTGTGCCATGTCTTTCAGCTTTAGATTCGCCGGGAGAAATAATCCAATACCGTTCGGACTGACCGTACCCACCCGCGAATCGCCGAGGAACTCTTTATTATTGATGGCCAGGCCTACAACCTTCACGTCCAGCTTAAAGGCAAGCCATCTTTGTGTTTCCTGTCCTGGATCCATTGCTGTCTATCCTTAAAATAAAGCCCCTGAGCGAGAGCAAACTCTATATTAATGAAATTGACCGGGAATTTCTATGGAACTGTAAGCATGCGAACACTTGCCCAAGAGCACGAACTGGCGCATGATTATCGCTTCAGTTTGGAGTCAGTTGGGAGAGGGTAAGGAAAGAAAGGAAAGATTGCCATGTCGGAGTGGTCCAAAGACGCAGCACGAAAGTTCAACGAGCAGCAGGAAATTAAGCGGCACAACGCCGCCAAAATAGTGCAGGATAAACAAAGCCTGGATGACTTGTCGGTTTATACGTGGGACCTTCTCACAGCTACTTTGTTGTCGAAATGTGCTGAATTTAACACCGAGCAAGGAAACAATACTGTTCTTGTGTTCGACAAGACCCTTGGGAATACGCTGAGAATCAGCCGCAAAGATAACACCGAAACTTTGATTGTAGAATTTGATTCCTCGCTTCATACCATCAAGTTAAGCGGTGAAAATGGATTGGCTTATCAGCAGGATATCAATATGAAATTGAATTGGAACAGCACTCAAGTTTCTTTATCGAACAAGTCTGGACACAGTTTTTTGCCCGAGGATCTCGCCAACGAAGCCCTGGGTGCTTTGCTGCACATCCACTGAGACAGTTTTTATTAAAGTAGCCGTGGAAGTTTCACGACGCGAAATTAAGAGGTTTATCCTAGGTATTTAGGACGGCCGAAATTTTATAAACTATTTATCACTCTTTTCTCGACGTATCCCTGCTTTGTTGATATTCTTACAGTTTCCCCCCGAGATTCTGTGGCCAAATCCCATCGCTTGAAGCGAGGGATTGAGTCGCTGTGTTTTTGGCAGCGAGCCGTTGGCCGTGTATCTTGAGCGCCCGCCCAGATTCGGGTAACTCTCCCGGCGCTAATTTGAGGAGCCCTGTGTGCATGCGTGAACTTTGGAGCCCCAACTTCTGGCGGCGAGATTCGCCCAGACGGCGATTTCCGTCTCTTCTCTCCACTACAGTCGTATTGCTGTGCCTGGCGGCTATCCCCGTTTGTGGAGAAACCGTGACCGCCACAGTCAACGTCGGGACGGCGCCTGACGCGGTGGCCTTGAACCCGGTGACCAACAAGATCTACATAGCTAACGCCAGCAGCAACAACGTGACCGTGATAGACGGCGCCACCAACACAATCACGACGGTCGGCACCGGGACTACTCCGAAGGCCATCGCCCTGAACCCGGTCACCAACAAAATCTATGTGGCCGACAGCGGCAACAACAAGGTAACTGTAATTAACGGCGCGGACAACAGCACCGTCACGGTGGACGTGGGAACCAATCCCTCGGCCATCGCCGTCAATCCGGTGAGCAACCAGATCTACGTGGTCAACTCCGGTAGCAATAACGTGAGCGTGATTGATGGGGGCAGTAATACGGTCGCTGCTACCGTCAGCGTAGGGACCGCGCCTAATGCCGTGGCCGTCAACCCGGTCACCAACAAAATCTATGTAACCAACAACAGCAGCAATACCGTCACTGTAATAGACGCAGGCAACAGCAATACCACCACGCCCGTGAGTGTAGGAACCAATCCTAGCGCCGTGGCTGTCAACCCTGTGACCAACCAGATTTATGTAGCCAACTTCGGTAGCGTCGGCAGCAACAGCGTGACCGTGATTGATGCGAACAACAGCAATGCTACAACCCCGGTCAACGCAGGCTTCAACCCCAGCGCGCTGGCCATTAACCCCGTCACCAACCAGATTTATGTCGCTAATCCCACCAGCAACCACGTCACGATCATCAACGGGGTGAACAATGCCACAACACCGTTAACGGTCGGACTCCAACCGGTGGCCCTTGCCGTGAACCCGGTGACCAACAGGATCTACGTCGTTAACAAAAGCACCCTGAGCAGCATCTACACCCTCAGCATAATAGACGCGGCCAACAGCAACGCCATCACGACGGTTAACGTAGGAGCTACGCCGCTGGCTGTGGCCGTCAATGCTGTAACCAACAAGATCTATGCAGCCAACAACGGCGGCAACACCGTGACTGTCGTAGATGGGGCGACGAACGGCGCGGCGACTGTCAATGCGGGAACCAATCCCAATGCCGTAGCTGTGAATGCGGGGAGCAACAAGATCTACGTGGTCAATCAGAACAGCAATAATGTTACTGTCATAGACGGGGCCACGAACAGCCCCGCGACCGTCAGTGTGGGAACCAATCCCAATGCCGTAGCGGTGAATGCGATAAGCAACAAAATCTACGTGACCAACAACGGCGACAACACTGTGACGGTAATAGACGCGGCCAACAGCAATGCCACCACGACGGTCGCCACGGGTGTCGGTCCTGTTGCCGTGGCTGTGAATCCTGTGACCAACACGATCTACACGGCCAACAAGGGGGACAACACTGTGACCGTAATTGACGGGGCGGCGAACACGCCCACGACAGTTAACGTGGGCAACTTGCCCACGGCAGTGGCCGTGAATCCTGTCAGTAACAAGATCTACGTGACCAACAACGGCGACAACACTGTGACGGTAATAGACGCGGCCAACAGCAATGCCACCACGACAGTCAGCGTAGGAATGGCTCCTACTGCCCTGGCCGTCAATTCCGTGACCAACAAGATTTATGTGGCCAATAACAGCGACAACACCGTGACGTTAATAGATGCAGTCAACAGCAACGCGACCGCGTCAGTCAACGTCGGGGCTGCGCCCGTGGCTGTGGTGGTCAATCCCGTCGCCAACAAAATTTATGTGGTCAATCAGAACAGCAATGGCGTGAATGTAATTGATGGAGTTACGAACGGCACCGTGACTGTTAATGTAGGAACTAATCCTGATGCTGTAGCCGTGGATCCGGTGAGCAACAAGATCTACGTAACCAACAACGGCGATAACACTATGACCGTGATTGACGGGGCCACAAACACCGCCAGCACGGTCAATGCAGGAACCAATCCCAATGCCGTAGCCGTGAACCCGGTGAGCAACAAGACTTATGTTGCCAATAACGGCAGCGCCAACGTGACTGTGCTGACCGAGCAACAAGTCCTGCCCATTCCGCTGACCACCTCCATCACTCCGTCGGCGGGAAACCAATTGAATTTCACAACCAGCAGCTCCTACAACCCAACAGCGCCGGCGGTGCAGAACGTATATTTCCAGTTTGATACGTGGCAGGGGCCCTGGCTTAAGGCCTCTGGCTCAGCGCCCAATTTTACCGGTGCAGCTCCCGTGCCACTTCTGCCTGGTATCCACATCGTCTATGCTTACGCCACTGACGGGCAGTTTGCGGACTCCACGCAACCCGGCGGCAGCGGATTTGGCCAAAGCAGCCCCATCCCGGGTGCCATCGCGGCATATCTATTCGTGGTCGTGCCCGAGCCATCCATAACCAATCTTTCTTCCAGCACCAATCCTTCTGTATTTGGCCAGCCTTTAATTTTTACGGCTACAGTGACCTCAGGTTTTGGCATCCCCAGTGGCGTAGTAACATTCACGGACGATGTAACTACCCTGGGCACGGCCATGCTCGACAACTTCGGCCAAGCCACCTTTTCCACTTCTACGCTGACTCTGGGCTCGCACGCGATTCGGGCCACTTATGGCGGCAATGCCAGTTTTACGGGTAGCTTTGCTGCACTCAGCCAGACTGTGAATCGGGCTACGACCAGCCCCGTCGTGACTCTTACGAGTGGCCCTAATCCTTCTACCTATCCTCAGTCGTTGACCTTCACTGCCGTTGTTAATCCGCAATACACCGGCATTCCGACCGGCACAGTGAGCTTCCAGGACAATTTCCAGAACCAGACGTTCATCTTGAGCCCACCCATCGCACTGGATGGCTCTGCTCAAGCCAGCTTCACGACTGCCTCTCTGGCCGTAGGCACGCACAGCGTTACCGCCGTCTATGCCGGCGACCCTAACTTTATTCAGAATGCTTCGCCGGCCCTCGCGCAGGTAGTCATGGCTACAAGCAACACTACCGTGGCCTTGACAGCGGGCACAGATCCTTCCAGCTTCAGTCAGTCGCTGACCTTTACGGCCACTGTCAGCTCGTTCTTTGCTGGCACCCCAACCGGCACGCTGACATTCAAGGACGGAAACGCCATCCTCGGCTCAGGGACGCCGGCTGGTCCCGGGATCTGGACCTTCACGACCACAGCTCTCACCGCGGGTCCCCACGCGATCACTGCGGTCTACGGAGGGGATAGTACCTTTGCTTCCAGCACCTCGTCCGTCTTTAGCCAAGTCGTGGAGTCCAATGCCGGAGGCGCCAGCACCACCGCACTGACGGTGAATGGTGTAGGTGCGGCCACGATCTATTTTGGATTTGTGGCCGGAGCACCCTCACAGGCAAACTTCGTTGTCAATGTGACTGGCGGAACTGATACCGATTCGGTTGTGCTTTTGGAGGGGACCCGTCAAATTGGCCCTACACTCTCGCTGACTTCCGGGCAGGCCAGTTACACGGCCCAGCTCCCCGTTGGACAACACAATATCCAGGCTGTCTATATTGGCAACCTGACCGCATCAGGTAGTGTGTCGTCGGTTGTGACCGCTAACCGTTCCCCCCGGCCTAAGCCCAGATAGCATTGGCCGCGAGAATTTCGGTTCTGCAATAAACTGAGAACCAAACAACTGCTGTTAGAATCCGCGTGATCCGTGGAATCCGCGGTAAGTAGTGCCTTTCTGCTGCTCAATGGACATCACTTCTCACCTGACGCCCTTTCTCCCCCCTGCCGGGCTCACCCCGCTCCAGAGCGAGCAGGTCCGCGCCTATCTCGATCTCTTATTGAAGTGGAATGAAAAAACTAATCTCACCTCAGTGCGTAAGCCGGAAGAGATCGTCAGCCGCCACTTCGGTGAATCGTTTTTTCTTGCATCATCCCTTGCACAAGTCCGCACAGCGGCGGCAGCCTCGACCGAAAATCAATTCATTGACGTGGGCTCAGGCGCCGGATTCCCCGGCATCCCCCTGAAAATTTATTCTCCACACCTGCAGGGTACGCTGATCGAATCCCACAACAAAAAAGCGACTTTCCTGAAAGAAGTAATCCGCATTCTCAAATTGACAAACATCGCTGTCTTCAGCGGCCGCGCTGAAGAGTTGGCCCAGTCCGCGACAGGCCAGACCAGCCTGGTGACCTTGCGGGCCGTCGAACGCTTTGAATCTGTCCTGCCAGTCGCCGCCAAGCTGGTCGCGCAAAGCGGACTTTTAGCCTTGCTCATCGGCTCAGCCCAGATTGAAGCCGCTCACGAGCTCCTGCCGGCTTTTGCTTGGGATACGCCCCGTCCGCTTCCACTCTCCCACTCCCGCGTCCTCCTCATAGGAAAGTTGAGGATTGACAACTGAAGATTGCGCCAAGTAGTTCCCAACCGGATAAGAATCACGTTGATTAACAGGTGGAGTTTCGATGACGAATTATCCGCAATTCCCGACCTGAAAAGTTCGGATTTACAACCAAGGGAACGAAAACTGCCTACAACTGAGAGTTTGGAACTTGGAGCTAGATCAGTTACTGCCGAAATGCATACCCGTAGGTCCGTGTAGCTAAATCGTAAACAGGTGGGAGAGAAACCATTCTGCAGATTTATGAAAGAAAGAAAGTCCAGGCATGGTCGTGTATTTGAAGTCGTCAGTGGAGCCAAACCTCAAATTATGCTGTCTGGCCTCTAATTGCACTGCAATTTGTAGCGTGTGACTAAAAGCTTGGAACTTTGATAAAGAGAATCAAAATAGTAATAGTGGAATACACCCACAGTTTTTCTTCTGGATTCTTGTTCAAGGCCACGAATCTACCTGAAATGAACATTGCTGGTGGAGATTCGACGCTACTAGTACCTTACTAGTAAACATATAAGCTCACGCCTTGAAAGTGTTCCGCGCGGAACACTTTTCCCTTTTTCTCGGTGGACAAAAGAAAACCGCATTAGCCTCTGCGTTTTCTCTCGCGTTAAAGATTCTGGTTTCTCCGCGCCTCTACGTCTCCGCGGTTCATTCATCTCAAATCGTTCGTGGGGAAAACTGGCAACCTGTCCCAGCGTGCCGTGGACCGGGAACTGGCAACTGCTTTACTGTTCCACTTGCGCGATTACAAATTTTTCAATACCCTGCAATTCCAGCGGTCTATTCATGGGTAGGATCATTGCAGTAGCCAATCAGAAAGGTGGAGTCGGCAAGACCACCACCGCCATCAATCTGGCCGCTTCCTTTGCTGCCGCCGAAGTGCCGGTGTTGCTGGTAGATTGTGACCCGCAATCCAACTCCAGCAGTGGGCTGGGCTTTGCCAAAGATCCCGATCGCGTAAGCACCTACCATGTGCTGATGGGATTGGCCGATGCCCGCGAGGCCTTGCAGAAAGTTGATCCCGAGGGCCTCTGCGTAATTCCCGCGCATAAGAATCTTATCGGCGCCAATATCGAGTTGGTTCCACAAGAGCAACGTGAATTCCGCCTGCGCAAAGCGCTCGAAGGCATACGTCAGGATTTCGAGTTCATCATCCTCGATTGTCCTCCCGCCCTCGATCTGCTGACGCTTAACGCTCTGGTCGCAGCGGATTCCGTTTTGATTCCCATGCAGCCCGAGTACTTTGCTTTGGAAGGTGTCAGCGAACTTTTAGACACTATGGAGCGAGTCCGCCAGAATTTTAATCCCGAGCTTATGGTTGAGGGTGTAGTCCTGACCATGTATGACGAGCGCACCAACCTGGCGCAACAGGTGGCGGGCGAGTTGAAGAAGTTTTTCGGAGACCGGCTCTTGCGGACCTCCATTCCCCGCAACGTGCGCCTGGCCGAAGCTCCCAGCCACGGCAAACCCGTGCTCATCTATGACGTTCATTCCCGCGGAGCGGAATGCTACATCAAGCTTGCCAAAGAGATCATGTCCCGGATGCCCAAGCACCACCGGACTCCCAGCCGTGCGGAGCAGGTCATGGCCGAAGCCCCCGAACCCCTGGAAACTGGGACTGTAGACTAACCTCCCAAGAAATCCCAGAGTCTGAGGGCCAAAAAGTGTTCCGCGCGGAACACTTTTTTAACAAGGACTAGGGTTACCCCCGGCCCCCTTCACCCCTCCATAATGTTCTTTGAGGAACATTTTTGGCGCCTTTTACCCCCTTCTTCCGAACCGGCAAAGTGTTCCTTGAGAACACTTTTTGACTCGGAAGCTGGACTTTGGGAGCTCGCTTTTGAGTGTTCCTCGAGGAACATTTAGAGAGTTCGGTGCGCCAGCCTGAGGACTGCGGACTGACTGAAAAGTGTTCCGCGCGGAACACTTTATTGCCACAAAAGGTTCTCAGGACATCCGTTACAATTTCATGAGTTGTTAGGGGAAGACGAGATGAGGTTGTTTCGCCGCGGCCGTATTGAGCTTTCCGTCCTTCTAGGCTCGTGGCTTTTAGCTTTATCAGCGGCTTCACAAACGCCCAGCAACGCATCACCGAAACCACTTCCTGCCGGCGAGACCATAGACAGCGTGGCCTGTGCCAGTGATCCGGCGCAGAGCTATGCCCTGTATCTTCCTTCAAACTACACCCCGGCCAAGACCTGGCCGATTATCTATGCATTCGATCCGCTGGCTTACGGTAAGACTCCGGTCAAGCTTTACAAGGACGCCGCCGAAAAGTACGGCTTCATTGTGGCTGGCTCCAACAACTCCCGAAACTTCTCATCGGGAGAGACGACAAAAGCCATCTCCAGCATGTGGCAAGACACGCACGAACGGTTATCTCTCGACCCACACCGGATCTATGTAACCGGCTTTTCTGGTGGGGCGCGCGTTGCAACTTCCATGGCTCTGCGCTGTAGCCAGTGCGAGATCGCTGGGGTCATCTCGCACGGCGCTGGTTATCCCGCTTCTGTGGACGCCTCACAAAAGGGATCGTTTGTTTACTTCGTTGCGGTTGGAGACCAGGATTTTAATTGGCCCGAAATCATGGAACTAAGACGCAAGAAGGAAGAAGCCGGTGCTGGCTACAGGGTAAAAGTGTTCCCTGGGGAACACCAGTGGGCGCCGGCTGCGATGATTGAAGAAGCCACCGAGTGGATCCAGCTCAAGGCGATGCAAGCAGGTACGCAGCCTCGGGACGCGGCTTTCATTGACCGCTTGTTTGCACAGACCCGGCAGGAAGCAGAACAAGCAGAGCAACGGCACGACGCCATCGCCGAGCTTGCTGCCTATCGCTCTTTGGCTTCCGATTTCAATGAACTGAAAGATGTAAGTCAATACGCGGAGAAGCTGGCATCACTGAAGAAGTCGCCGGAGTTGAAGCAAGCGCTCAAGAAGGAGCAGGAAGAAATTGCCGAGCAGCAGTCCATCACTGAGGATATTTCCCAAAAAATTGTCAGTGTGGCTGATGCCGAGTTTGATCAGCAGCCGTCCCTTCGCAGCGTCATCCTTGACGGAATGGCCGCACTAAAAACTCAAGCGGCCCATGCACAAAGTGAAAAAAAGACTGAAGGAAAGAGTGAAGAAAAACGTCTCGTTGCGCTGCGGGCTTTCAATCAACTTTGGGCGCAGGGAGTTGAGGCGGGGCAGGCCCAACTGGAAAAGAAACGCTTCGCCCAGGCCGAATATTACTTTGAGCTGATGGGCGATATCAGCCCGGGGGAGCCATGGCCGGCCCTTTTGTTGGCGGAGACCGACGCCGCCAGAGGTGACAAAAAGCATGCCATCAAAGACCTGCGCGAGGCCGTCAAGCGCGGCCTGAAAAACCCCGACGCCATCGAGAAAGACACGAACTTGGAAAGCCTGCATTCAGACCTCGCGTTTCAGCAGCTCGTCGAAGAATTGCGGGCGGCCCACAAGTAGCTTGCCAGCCAGCACAAGATTACAAAGACAAACTCTGCAAAAGTGTTCCGCGCGGAACACTTTTTTCCTGAAATTCGGCTTGCCTGAGAGGGATTAGATTGTGAATATCCGGTGGAGAAAGGGGAGAATCCTGGCCCGCCCTGCGACCCTTTTGAACAGGCCGGGAAACAACCAAGATCCCCCCTCTAGTAACTAATGGCAGTTTCCGAGTAAACGTTACAAGTCTTAAAGAATTCATATTCCGTAAAGCGAAAACTGTCTAGGCAGGTCTGGGGGAACCGCCAAAAGTGTTTCGCGCGGAACACTTTTCAGTCACAATGCCCCCTTAAGCAGGTACGAAAAACTCGCAACTAGCACCTTGGAACTTGGAGTTTCTTGAACTGGTATCATTTTGTTTGAAATGGCGTCAAAGTCTGTTTTAATGAAAAATGTTCCGCGAGGAACATTTTGGCGGTTTGGGAGCCGAATGAAGAAGATGAATTTACAGAAAAGAAAAGCACTAGGACGCGGCCTCGAAACCCTTCTGCCCGCCGCACGGGGAGCCACTGCGACCGCCCAAGCCCCCGCCGACGCCGTTCGCGATCTCCGCATCGAGCACATTGACCGCAACCGCTACCAGACCCGCGCACGTATGGATGAAGCCGCCCTCAACGAGCTGGCCGCTTCCATCAAAGCGAATGGTGTGATGCAGCCGATCGTCGTGCGTCCTCTTCGTGACGGACGCTTCGAACTCATCGCCGGCGAGCGCCGCTGGCTGGCTTCTCAGCGCGCCGGCAAGCAAACCGTTCCAGCCATAGTCCGCCAAGTCAGTGACCAGCAGGCGCTGGAGCTGACTATCATTGAAAATTTGCAGCGCGAAGATCTGGGTCCCATGGAGCAGGCCCAGGCTTTCGACCGGCTCTCGCGTGAGTTCAATGTCACCCAGGAGCAGATGGCGCAGCGCACCGGCAAAGATCGCACCTCGATTGCCAACTATATACGCCTGCTCAAGCTGCCGCATGAAGTGCAGGAGGAGTTGAAGCACAACCAGGAGCTCACTTTCAGTCACGCCAAACTTCTGCTGACGTTGAACTCAGAGGAAGAAATCAGGCGCATCGCCAAAGAGATTGTCAGCAAGCATCTTTCGACCATTCAAACCGAAGCTCTGATCTTCAATCTCAAGAATCCCTCGAGCGAAAATGGACACGGCCAGACAATTCGTCCTGCGGATCCCAACGTCCGCGCCGCCGAACGCGAACTCGAGCAGGCCTTGGGTGTCCGCGTATTCATCAAAGACAGAAAAGGAAAGGGCAGAATCATCATCGAATACGCCACGCTCGAAGACTTCGACCGCATCGTCGAAGCCCTCTCCAGGAAATAGGCTGGCTCGGAACCTCCAACCTCACAATATAAAATACTTTATATTGTAAAGTAATAGAGTTTGGGGAAGCGCGGGCGCCATCTGGATTCGCGCGAAACAAGAGCTTGGTACCGTGCTGCTTCGGGCCACGCATCCGGTGCTCGGCACCCGCGAAGTTCGACCTCGCGTCGAAGCAGCAGAGGCGGAGCTTGCGTAGCTGTCTATTAACTGACTATTTCTCCAGCTCAATCACGGCTGTATAAACCTGCTGCACCACTTTGGCCATGCGGTTGAAATCGAGCGTGTTGAGCACGTCTTCGGGGTGGTGGTATCTCTTGTTGCGGTAAAACGCGGTATCGGTAATCATGAGCGCCGGGAAACTGCGGTTCCAGTAATTCAGGTGGTCGGAGAAATCCACGCCCACCAGGTTCCGGGGCGCATTGATGGAGCGCAACGGCAGATCATTGGTGGCCATCATGGCTCGCTTCACCCGGCGCAGTAATTCTATCTCCTGCATTGTCCCAACCAATGCTATGAAATTGCCCTTATTGGGATAGAGCGCCTTCAACTCCGGCAGCGGATAATCCTGACTATCAGGCTGATCGCTAAAGTAGCCAATCATCTCCAGGCACAGCATGGCACGCAGCTTGGCGTGCTCCTCCACCAGCGACTCGGCATGCACCGCGCTGCCCATCTGCTCCGTGCGGAAAAAAGGAGGCTCTTCCAGCGTGTAGGCCACCAGCTCCACCGGGGTCTGCAACTCCTCTTTGCCCAGCAGATACGCCAGCTCAATCAGTCCGGCAATGCCGCTGGCATTATCATCCGCCCCCGGAACGGTCCGCACACATCGTAATGCGCGCCTACCACAATGCGCTCGGCGTCCTTGGAACCGGAGTTCTTTCCAAAACGGGCAATCACGTTGCGGTAGTGCTGGCTGTCTACCACGAAGGCTTGTTCGCTGACCGCGCCTCCCGCCAGCCGAAATTGTTCGTGAATATAAGCCGCCGCCCGGTCCAGGTTCTCGACGTGCGTGTAATCGCGCGGCGCAAGAGTTTCAGAAAGTTCAGTCACATGCTTGCGCAGCCGCTCCGGATCAACCGCCGGTGCCGCCGATGCATGATGCACCGCCCACACCGGCTGCGTGAGAAGTAAGGCAATCCCAGTCACGCATGCAACCAAGAAAAGCAAAGCGATGATCAATACCCGGCCGCTTCCCGCTTTTATCATGGCAGCTTATTATGGCATGTGTTGATCAGTGAATCGTCTCCAGGGCGATTTGCCCGATGGATTCGGCATTGGGCAAGTTGACGCAAGACACAAGATAGCGGTAATGGTAATCAGGATGCGTTTCATATCTGTCCTTGTCACTCACATTTGCCCATTGGGCTTCTTCACCGTATATAAGCAGCAGATATTTCATAGTCAGGGCCTCCTTTACCCCATTAACAAGGTACGACGGATGAGGGGCCGAATTTCGACAGTTCGATGAAAAAAATGGGTCATCGTTTTTCGCTGTGTCTCTGTGGTAGTGATTCTCCTTAAAATCCTCGTGATCCGTGAAATCCGCGGTGAGCCGTTGCTTCTTCATATGCATTGGAGCGCGTGGCGAGACTTGAACTCGCAACCCCTCAGGCTAGAACTGAGTGCTCTGACGATTGAGCTACACGCGCCCTCTAAAATTTGGTGCCGTGGGCAGGAATTGAACCTGCGACCTTCAGACGAAAAGCCTGATGCTCTTTCTCTGAGCTACCACGGCCCGGCTTCACAGAAATACCACGAGATCGGCAGTCTCAGGCGCTGCTTTTCTCAGGATATTCCGCTTCAACAGAACTGGTGCGGGAGTCAGGTGTTACCCCGCAAGATGGTTGCCCATCTCCTCCCGCAAAACGCCATAAGCGATAGTTTGATAAGACCGCCCGCTGTTTCTGGTCCAGGGGAACTGTCGCAATCGCCGTGAACCCATAGTCGTAATCGGGCTCGCTCCACGCGTAGTGCGGAATCTGGTGACGCTCCAGCCGAGTAAGCGCCTGGCGCAGTGCTTCCTGGTTCGGAACGCCGATCACAATGATGTTGGGTGTGCCTGGCTCAGGGAAATACAACGACGCCATGTGGAACACGGCGTGATTAGTCTGGACTATTTGCTGAGCGAGTGGAAGGTCTTGCCGAACGAAAACGTAAACGTAAGGAGTGTAAATCTATGTCATGAGGTGTTTCTACCAGAAAGGAATTTCTTTTGTCAAGTCGCGCACAATTGGCTGTGAAGTAGCGTTGATGTCCTCGTCGGTTGTCATGCGGACGTGCGGGCGTGGGATCTCTTCTGTGTTTGGGGTGATTCATGCCTGTTCTGCGGCGAAAATAAGCCAATGCAATTCGCTGCTTTACGATAGAATCCAACTATCCCCCGATAAAAACTTGCCGGAGTCAGGCCTATGCTGCTTGCTCGCACCGTCGCGATTTTGACTGTCTGTTTGTGCTCCACGCTTGAATCGCTGGCCCAGAGCGAAGCCCAGACCGAAATGGCGCGGCTGCGCCCGCAAGTGGTCTGGCAGCGCACCCCGCCAAGCTCCAAAGTGCTCGATGGCCCGGTGCTCTATCAGATCATCATTCGCAGCAGCGCCACTCAAGGACACATCCCCAAAATTTCCAATAACTTCACGCTGACGAACTCCTTGATCTCCGAGGACGTGAACGGCATTCATATCGGCACTCTGTCGGTGGATTCCACTGGCTTCATCAACTTTGCCAATAATCAAACTTTCCCCGGCAGCGGCGTTACAAGCATCACTGCGGGCACGGGATTGACTGCCACCGTTAACAACCCAATTACCACCAGCGGCACCCTTGCCCTCGATACCAACTACACCGACGCACGCTATGCAACATCATCTTCGCTGGCCTCGTATCTGCTTCTGAGTGGAGGCACGCTGATTGGCGCTCTGCAACTGAGCGGGCCTCCCAGCACAGCGTTACAAGCCGCGACCAAAGCCTACGTGGATGCGGCTTCCAAAAACAGTCTGGGAGTCTTGGCCGCCGACTATGAATTTGACGAAACCTCCGGCAGCGCATTTGCCGACAGCTCCGGATTCAACAACACTGCCAATGCACCTATTGCCGGCATCGCCGTTGGCTCCGCCGGGCATACCGGGAAAGCCATAAACTTTTCCGGTGGAGTGGTGACGGCAACCGGAACACCCGATAGTCCTCAGGTCTGGGTGGAAGCCTGGATCAATCCTCAGGCCCCTCAAAATACGTCCAGGACTATCCTCACTAAATTTGGGGTTTATGCGCTCAAACTGCAGTTCGGGAGCCCTGTTTTCACCGTGACTTCGTCGGCAAGCTGCAGTGTGCAATCGCCTGCGGTATTACCTATCGGTACGTATTCTCACGTGGGCGGCTGGTACAACGGTCTTACAGTTGTGATCGAAGCCAATGGGATAACAACCGAAGCCCCTTGCACCATGGGTCCTCTGTTTGCAAGCAACGCTCTCTTTATAGGTGCTGCCGACGGCAGTGGCACAAATCCCTTTCAAGGCAGCATCGATGAAGTACGCATCCGGACCGTCGCTCCTCCTCCGGCACAGGCTACACCCACACTTACCAATCAATACTGCGGTTCTACGGCTGCCACGACGGGACAGGTGACATCTCTTTCGGGTGGCTACCGCGCCGCCGCCCTGTTGTGCCAGACCGCATGCAACTCTTCCGCAGCCACCATGTGTACAGCAACGGACATGGTCCACTCTGCTCAGCTTGGTATTAGTCTGCCTTCAAATGTCTGGTACTCCAGCGGCACCTTCGTTCCTGTGACCACCAACTCAACCTTCGTCACTGATTGCAATGGCTGGACCGAGGGCCCCCCGGGCACTCCCTATGACGGGCCAACCTGGGTTACGGGCGCCCCGAGCATGGCAACCTGCTCATCCTCGCTTCCCATCGCCTGTTGCACGCTGAAGTAAAGAACCCTACTAAAACTAATTGGAGAGTAGTTAGCCGGTCATTGCCTCTTGACATATATCTATTAGATACGTATCTTCTAGTAATATGAAAGCGAAGACCGCGAACTCCACCAAGTACGCAGTCCTCAGCATGTTGAGCCTAAAGCCCATGTCCGGCTATGACATCAAGCAGTTTGCCGCCGGCAGCATTGGTCATTTCTGGAAAGAAAGTTACGGACAAATCTATCCCACGCTCCGCCTTCTGCAGAAAGAAGGTTTGGCCATTCCTGAAGAAGAAAAGAACAACGGTGAGCGCCTACGCCGCGTCTTTCGCATTACAACTAAGGGCAAGACTGAAGTCGAAAACTGGCTTAAGGATCAGCCGCGCCCCGAGCCCGCTCGCAGCGAATTGCTCCTCAAACTATTCTTCGGCTACCAGGTTTCACCCCAGGAGTCCGTCCGTCACATCGAAGCTTTTCGCCAGACCATGCAAGCACAACTCCAGGAATATCAACAAATTGAAAAGCAGCTCGAAAAAAACCTTAGCCATCATCCCGGATTCCCGTATTGGATAATGACCCTACAATTCGGAAAGTACCGCGCCCTGGCCTATCTGCAATGGTGCGACGTAAGCCTGGATCTGCTTAGCAAAAACAATCCCAAAGACTCGAAACTTGAGAACGCCACCAAAAATTCAAACCAGCAACAATCGACAAAACAGGAAGGATGACACAATTATGAACCTGCTTGTTTTTGGAGCTACCGGCGGGACCGGCCGTGCGCTGGTTCGACAGGCGCTTGCGCAAGGCCACTTGGTTACCGCTTTCGCTCGCGATCCTGCAAAGGTCAAAATTACACATGAGAACCTGCGGATTGCCCGGGGGAACATCCTCGACTACGACTCGGTGGAAGCCGCAGTCAAAAACCAGGACGCCGTGGTTTCCGCTCTGGGAACAAGACCAAAAGTGGGTCTAGTTGTTCTTGTGATCATCGCATGCCAGGTCTTGGCGCGGACCGCAGGCTTGTCGGGGCCTCTGATGTGGTTGGTTCGAATTGGTATCCCGCTGTTGGCCCTCTTGTTGGTCCAGAAGAAGACTACCACTCTGTCAGAAGGCACAAAGAACATCGTGCGCGCCATGGAAAAACTTGGTGTCCGGCGGTTCATCTGCGAGTCCTCGCTCGGGGTCGGCGACAGCAAAGGACAGTTGGGTTTTCTCTACAACTACATTCTGATCCCATTATTTATTCGCAGCATGTTTGCCGACAAAGAAGTGCAGGAGACCATCATCAGGAAGAGTACCCTCGATTGGGTGATCGTTCGCCCGGGTGCGCTGACGAACGGCCCGCCAACAGGCAAATATCACAGTTGGCTCGGAGCACCCGATGTCTCCATTCGCCGCAAGATCTCGCGACCTGATGTGGCTGATTTTATGTTACGGCAACTGGGCGAGAGTGCCGATTTAGGAAAGACTCCCGCTCTCTCTTATTAAATGAGGATAGACGCCGCAACAATGCATCAGATTGTTATTCCAGGGGAGCGCAGCAACGAGGAAATCCTATTGTCCCTTACCGGCAACAGCGACCGGCTGTAATTTGTCCACTACCCGCTTCCACCACGTACCGAATTCGCTCAAGGCGTGCGCACAGATTTTTTGGTGGCGTAACTTGCGATCACGAATCTTTTCTTCGAGCTGAGGCAGAAGATCGAAGGTAATATTGGCCGGCTGAAAGTTTTTCGCCTCGGCGTGCGTGATGTAGTGGGTCAGCGATCCAAGCGCAGTGGCACGCGAAATCAGAGGCAAAGCATCAGAGTCAGCGCCTGGCGTTTGAGGAAAGGCTTCGCCCAGTTGGTCCGCCATCATGGTCGCGTAAATTCCCGCCAGCAGCCCTGTAGCCATAGATTCCACGTAGCCTTCGACGCCGCAGATCTGTCCTGCAAAAAACACGCGCGGATATGCCTTCATCTGCAACGAGGCGCAGAGCAGTGCAGGTGCGTTGATGTAAGTATTGCGGTGAATTTGCCCGTAACGCAGGAAGCGGGCGTTTTCCAGGCCAGGAATCAGCCGAAGCACGCGCGCTTGCTCACCGTACTTCAAATGATTTTGAAAACCGACGAGGTTGTAGGAATCGGCGCGCTGGTTCTCCTGGCGCAACTGCACCACAGCGTAGGGAATTTTTCCCGTACGCGGGTCTTTGAGTCCCACCGGCTTCATCGGGCCAAAGCGCAGGGTATCGCGTCCCCGGCGGGCGGTTTCTTCAATAGGCAGGCAGCCTTCGAAGTAATTGAGCTTCTCCCAATCCTTGCCTTCAACCGACTGCGCTACCATAAGCGCATCATAGAATCTGTCGTACTCTTCCGTCGTAAACGGACAGTTGATGTAATCGGCATCGCCCTTGTCATAGCGTGCCGCGCGATAGACCCGTGAATCGTCAATTGATTCGGCCTCAACAATCGGGCTGATGGAATCATAAAAAGAAAGATGGTCACTGCCGGTAAGGCGGGCGATCTCTTGCGAAAGAGGAGCCGAGGTCAGCGGACCCGTGGCAATGATCGTCAGGCCGTCTTGTTCATCAATCTTTATGACTTCTTCGCGATGCACCGTGATCAACGGCTCGTGCGCAACGGCCTCGGCGATGCCATGCGAAAAGGCAATTCGGTCAACCGCCAGCGCGTGACCGGCAGGAACCGCGGCGGCATCGGCACATTGCAGCAGACGCGAGCCGGCGCGGCGCAACTCCTGCTTGAGCAACCAGGGGGCGGTATTTTCGCTCTCTGACTTCAGAGAATTGGAGCAAACCAACTCGCCAAAGTCCGCTGTCTGGTGTGCCGGCGTGGTTTGCACCGGGCGCATCTCGTAGAGGTCTACTGCGATCCCGAAACGCGCGCATTGCAGCGCAGCCTCGCAGCCCGCCAGCCCGGCGCCGATGATCTTGATGCGCATTTTTCTATTCTATTCTTATTGCTGTGACGAGCTCGTAACCGCGGGAAGGCTACAGATCCAGCGCGAGCTTTTTCTGTAAGCATGAGACGCGAAGGAAACTCTACAAGTGAGAAACGATCTTGCGTCCGATATCCGCTCCGCGGGTGCGCGCGTCGGGTACGTAGGTCGTATTCATTTGGATCATGCTGTCGCCCTTGAGCACATAGAAGGTGTGGCCAAACGAGCCCATCATCGCGTGATCGCCAACGTCGGGCACATCTTCGAAGCCAGGAATGGCTGATGTGGCGGCACGAGTTGCCGACCAGTCGCTGCTGCCGGCATTGCGTTGCACGGTGAAAGAAAACACCTTTCCATCCTTATCGGGCTGCGTGAGGCCAAGCGACTTCACCATGCCTTCCATTTGGTTGGGGTCTTTCAGTAGCTCCAGCGGATTATCCGTCTTCGGCGCCGGGTGCTTGGATGCCTCTTCCGACTGTTTGCGCGCCTGCTCCACCGCCATCTTCTGCAATTGAGCGAACGCCTCAGGATTGGTGTAATAGGCGCAACCGGGGTCGGAGCCTTCCATAATTTCCGAGCTCTTTTCGATGGTCACTCCCAACACCTGCTGCAACTCTTCTCGCGAAAGCAGCGTGCAGGAAGTGCCCTGTTCCACCTTCACCTGGGATTGCGAGTTGCCCGTCATGCCACCGGTGACGGCGGTGATCTTATTCTTCGCCCAGTGCACTCCGTAAAAAATTCCGGCCACGGCGAGTACGACCAAAAGCAGCAGGATGCAACCAGCAATCAACAGAAATTTTCCGCAACCCGAGCCCTTTGGCTTTGCAGGTGGGGTTTGAGCCGCGGGTGGGCTCTGAACTGGAGCTGGCGGCGCAGGCTGACTCTGAACAGGCGCGGGTTGACTTTGAACTGGAGATGGAGCGTTGGGGGCCTGCACTTGCTGGCCGCATTTCATACAGAACGTGCCTACGACTGGCGCTCCGCACTTAGTGCATAGGTTCGGCATGTCTTCTCTCCGAAAAACAGGGCTCCGAAAACGGCCTCTATTCTACCCTCGATTGTGGTCAGAGAGAGCGAACCGTTTCACGACAGGCTAGCCAGCTTTTTCAGGGCCTTACCTTGCACCCGCATGCCGAGCCACTCCTTCATAACCTCGGCCCCCAACGATTCATAGAACTTGATAGAAGGCGTGTTCCAGTCGAGCACTTGCCACTGGTAGCGTCCGCATTTTTGTTTTACCGCGAGCTTTGCCAGGTGGACCAGCAAAGCTTTGCCAATTCCTTTGCCGCGAAATTCGGGATACACAAAGAGGTCTTCCAGATACAATCCCGGCCGCCCCAGCCACGTCGAGTAGTTATAAAACCATAAAGCGAAGCCAACCGGCTTGCGCTCCCACTCAGCGATGACTACGTGGAACCTCGGAGTGCGGCCGAAGCCGTCGCGAAGGATATCCCGCCTGGTGGCCACGGCAGATTTTGGTGCACGCTCATATTCCGCCAGAGCGCGGATAAATTCCACAATCAAAGAGGCATCTTTGCGGGTAGCGGGACGAATCTTCAACACAGATGACGAGCGTTTTTTCATTTCCCCAAATTGCTTTATTTCATGAGCGGTAATCGTTTTTCAAGTTCATCGATTCTAGACTCATAACACTCTTGTGGCACGGTTGGGTCTTTGTAAAGCGTGCAGCGCTTGTCTCGGTCCGCCAGCCACTTTCGCTCCTCGGCTCGCAGGTCTTCCTTTTCGGCAGGTGATAATTTCTTGAGAAGCGATTGATAAACCCTGTTTAGTTCCACATCCAGTTTTGCCAGTGCGGGGTCGTAACATGTGGCCCGTTCGACTTCCTGTTGCGCTTTGTCGCAATCGTAGCTCGTTTTGTAGCGCGGGCTCTTCTGAATCGATACCGGAAGGAACTTCTTGCCGTTCCACTTATACTTAACCACCAGGGGCTTTTTCCGGCTGGTCCCGTCGTAAAAGGTTTCCACCAGCAATCCTTGCTGGACGCTCAATCTCAAGTTTCGGTTACCAAACAACGCATCATAGTTCTTTGGATCAATCTCAGCAATCTTTAGCTCAATCAGATGCCCCTTCGAGTTTCGCGAGAAGACTGAGTGGACATCAGGACCGGCAGTTCCGGTATTGCAAGTGCCGGCATCAACAACTGCTTCGTCCTCGCCATCTCCGGTAAAATCGTAGTAGATTACATTCTGAATATAGGCTCCCAGCGACTCGCAGCCGCTCGTCTTTACAATTTCTTTCCACAATTCATTTTCTGTGATTTTCCGCGGCTTCTTTGCCGCTGCGATGGATAGCTGTGCCAGGCACAACAAGGCAATGGTTAGTAGAACACGCATTTGTGTCACCCATTGTGTTAACACTTCAACCTGGTCAGGAAATAAGCTCCTGATACACTCGAGAAAACCAAGGTGAAGCGCGCCGTAGGTTTTATTATAGCGACACCTGATCTTTGATTCTGAACTGGAGACATCATGGCCCGCATCAGCTACGTCGAACCCGACCAGGCACCACCTGAAGTAAAAGAAATTTACGACACTGTTCTGAAAGGCAAGCCGGGTAGCATACAAAAAGCCCTGGCCCACCGCCCGGACATACTTAAGAACTTTCTCGCCTTCTATTCCAGCGTTGGCCGCCACATGGAGCGCCGGCTGTACGAGCTGGTCTACATCCGCGTTTCCATGATCAACCAGTGCCACTATTGACTGCAGCACCACCTCGCTTCGTCGAAGCGAGCCGGCCTTACACCCGACGATTGGAAAGCCCTCAAAAATCCAGCGCCGTCTTCTTTTACCGAAAAAGAAAAAGCCGCACTGGTCTTTGCCGAAAAACTTACGCGCACGCCGTACGATATCAATGACAGCGACATCGCCGTCCTCAAACCGAACTTCAACGATGGCGAGATTGTTGAACTCGATCTTCTGGTGGGCCTGGTGAATCTGACCAACCGCTTCACCGATCCGTTGGGAATGGATCTGGAATTTCCGGCAACTCCGATTGAGTAGCGAGCAGTCAGCATTCGGCATTCAGCTTAAAGCTGGGTTTTGGTAGAGGACCACGCCGGCCCGTTACTCAAACGGTAATATTTCCGGTGCGGGGTCAAGTAGGCTGGGGGCCCCCACCCTTGTACAGTAGGGGGTACAAGCCTTAAGCCCTTCGTAATCAGCTTCTTAGGGAAAACGTAAGTAGAGGTGGAAAGGGACTTCAGGCTTGTGTACTAGGGTTGGTAGTTACTTTTCTGTTAGCTTTGGCAACGTGGGCCTTGGCATTCGGAAGTCAGCACCCACGGCAAGCCGGGGGCAGGCTCAGCATTCAGCCCTCAGCTAAAGCCCGGTGGCGCTACGGATTTTCAAAGAGCATTACCAATCGCGGCTCCGCGGCTAAAAACAAAGGCCGCTGGGCCGGCTGTATCCCGCGCATTCTTGAATGCCGGATACACTTTCGATCCCCATTATGATCCACAAGGTTGGGGAATGGAAGGTTTTGATACCACTTTGGCACTAAAGATCTCCTGGATAGTCTAATCAATCTGGCTATAGCTTGTAGCGCCGCTTTGCTGCGCGCTGGCCTAGGGCAGCGCGGAAAGATTTTTATGGCAACCCAGGACTTACGTTCCATCGACTCCGCTCAGGACAGGCTCTGGGCTACCGAATGCCGCCCTTTCAGGGCTCGTGTGTCGTATTACCGCCGTTCTCGCAAGAGATAACATCCTTCGGCTTCGCTCAGGGCAGGCTACGGGCACGAACGTAAACACTAAGGGACACCAGGCGAAAACCTTACACCGGCAAGACACAGCCGGGGACGGCTGTGCCACACGAACGAGGAAGCCTCACAATGTCAAGCTTTTGGTGCCAGGATGGTGCCATCATATGGCGGTATCGTTATGGTATCAAGACGGTGCATTTCACGCGATCTGGGTCATCATAGTCTCAGGCAGCCGAGGAGGGTGCTTGAGGATGAAGATTACGGAGCTTTTCGGCGGCGGGCGCCGCTGCCAGCATGTGTTTCAGAACGGCGACCAGTGCAAGGCCACGCCGCAGAAGGACAAGGCTTATTGTTTTTTTCATGACCCGGAGCAGCAGCAGAAGCGCTCGGCCGCGCGGCGGCAGGGGGGAGCGGCGGGGCGGCGGGCGCGGGCGGAGATTGTGTTGCCGGCTGATGGGCCGGTGAAGCCCCTGAAGGAGGTGGCGCAGCTTGAAGAGCTGATGGAAGAGACCATCCACAAGGTGCAGCGGGGGGAGATTGATCCGTATGTGGCCACTACGATCTGCTATCTGGCCAACAGCCTGTATGTTTTCAAGCAGCGAAATGCGGCCCACGCCAGCAAGGCCAAGGAAGAGAAAGTCTTCCAAAGGCGGCCCGATGGCAGTATCATTTTCGGTCCCAAGCCAGAGTTCGAGGAAGACGCGTAAAGGTTAACCACAAAGGACACTAAGGTTAAACACGAAGGACTAAGGCAAACCGCGGATTTCGCTGATTTTCGCGGATCAGATTTTGCCGTACTAGACCTTACAGCTTCTTATCTACCAGACCTTACAAACTTTATCTGGCGGTTTCACCATGGGCTGATCCTTTTTACACGAGAACGCTTGCGAGAACTCCGGCATGTTGACTACCACGCCGTTGATGCGGTACTCGGGCGGCGAGTGCGGGTCGGTCAAAGCGTTCACCCGCAAATTCTCCGGACGCTCATTGGCACACGCCCACTGTGCGAAACCCACGAAGAAGCGCTGGTCAGGAGTGAGGTCTTCTACCGGCGCTAAGTCCTTGCCTTTGGTGGCGGCCTTCCAGGCGATGTAGCCCAAAATTTCCCCGCCTAGGTCGGCCACGTCTTCACCCAGCGTCAGCTTGCTGTTGATGTGGATATCATCAACCACCACGTATTGCGCATACTGGTCAGAGACGCACTTGGTGCGCTCGTCGAATTTCTGGCGATCATCTTTGCTCCACCAGTCTTTCAGGTTGCCCTTGGCGTCGAACTTGCTTCCTTCGTCGTCGAAGCCGTGGGTCAGCTCGTGGCCAATCGTTCCCCCGGTGTTTCCGTAATTGGGAGCGTCGTCAATTTTGGCGTCGTAGAGCGGAGGCTGCAGCACGCCCGCGGGGAAATTGATATCGTTCATTTGCGAGCTGTAGTAGGCGTTGACGGTGGGCGGGGTCATACCCCACTCGGTGCGGTCCACGGGCTGGCCGATCTTGTTGTAGTCGCGCCGGTTTTCGAAGGCCAGGGCGCGCTCGACGTCGCCGAGAAAATCATTGCGCGTGATCGCGACCGAGCTGTAGTCGCGCCACTTGTCGGGATATCCGACTTTGTTGCGGATGCTGTGCAGCTTGGCCAGGGCCTGCTGCTTGGTTTCGGCGCTCATCCAGTCGAGCGACTGGATGCGCTGCTCCATGGCGTCTTCGATGAGCTTCACCATATCCTGCGTGCTTTTCTTCAGCTCCGGTGAAAAAACCTGGGCGACATAGGCCTGGCCAAGGGCTTCGCCGAGATCGCGGTCGGTGAACTGCACGCAGCGCCGCCAGCGCGGCTGCAGCTCCTTCGCCCCGCGCAGATATTTGGAGTAGAACTCGAAGTTCTCTTGCACGAAGGCCGAGGGGAGATAAGGAGCGTATCCGTTGGCGAGATGGAAGCGCAGGTAGGTCTTCCAGTTCTCCAGGGGCTCGGCGGCGAGCCGGGCGTTGACCTCTTTGAAGAATGCCGGAGGCACGACGTTGATAATTTCAAACGCCGGCAGCTTCAACTCGCGGATGTAAGACTTCCAGTCGAAGTTGGGCGTGAGCTGCTCGAGATCGGCGAGCTTGATTTTGTTCTTCTGCTTATAAGGATCGCGGCGCTCAACCCGCGTCATGGAAGCGCGGGCGAGCGAAGTCTCGATCTGCATGACGGTTTGGGCGTTCTTGCCGGCCGCCTCGGGGCTATCGCCCAGCAGCTCGAAGATCTTCTGCACGTGTTGCAGGTAACGCTCGCGCGTCTCTTTCGACTTGGCGTCGTCTTTAATGTAATAGTCACGGTCGGGCAGGCCGAGTCCGCCCTGGTTGAGAGCGGCGATTTGCTGGTCGGAGTCGTCGGGGTCTTGGCGTGATCCACTGTTAAACAGAATGCCTCCGCCGAGGGTCATCTGCAGCTTTGCCACGAGCGGGGCCAGATCGTGCGCGGACTTTACCCGGGCAATGGCATCGAGGTCGGGCTGCAGCGGAGCCAGTCCGCGCTTCTCGACGGCGGCTTCATCCACGCAGGCGGCATAGAAATTGCCGATCTTCTGGTTAGCAGCACCGGCCGGCGCTTTGCCCGTCGTTGAACTCGATGACGCCTGCTCCAGAATACCGCGCAGAAAGTTCAGGTTGTCCTGATAGAGCTTGCCGTAAACGCTCCACGATACCTGGTCAGGCGGAATGGGATTATTCTTTTTCCACCCACCGCAGGAGTACTGATAAAAATCCACGCAAGGGTCGGCCGACTTGTCCATGGATTTAACATCCAGGCTGGGCGAGTAGGGCAACACCAGTTTTTGAGTGGAAGGCTTCTGCGCAACCGCGGAAGAGATCAACATCAATGTAAGAAGAGAGTAGAAACCAAACGCTTTCAGCATAGGACGGCCATTTTACGCCAAGCGCTCGCTTTTCGGCACGGCTGAGTAGCTCTTTAATATGTCACGAGATTGGGTAGCTTCTGGGATTGCACCACGATAAACTTGCCCGATACGTGATGTCTTCACAGATGAGGCACAAACTCATGCGTCCTGTTGTCCAACCCCGCGCTCTTTTATTGATTGTTCTGATGGCTGCTTGCAGTCTAGCGAAAAGTCAGGGTAGCCCCTCTGCGAAAGACAAAAAAGACAGCGACGCCTCTTACATGGTTCGTGCCAGATGGATGCGATTTGCGCCTGAGAACATGAAAAACACATGCATTGAAGTTTACAAAGACGGACGCTTTCATCTGGAGAGGATCAATGGCCCCGCCGGGAGCGGACGAAATGAGGTTTACGAAGGTACGTTGTCTGAACCACAAATGAACGAGCTGCGTTCCATTATTGGTGAGAAAAGTTTTGAAGACCTGCATTCCCTGCCCAATGCCTGGGCACTGAGGACCGGTGGGCAAAGTCTAGATGCTGAAGTTCAGCGTGAAGACCAGATTCAGCGGTTCGCACTGGTTGACGATGGCCAGCACTCATTGCCATCTGCGATCACGCCGTTTCTGAAATGGATCGGCGGACTGAAACCTGATAGCTCTTCGCGCATCAAAAATGCAAAACTGTCCCTTTGTGCTGTCGCTGACTCTTTGCGGTACTGACATTTCCGGTTCAGTAAGGAGACTAAGAGGGCTGCGGCAAAATGTGCGACGCTGGGCTAGACTCATTGCATGATGAAAGCTGTGGGAACAGAAAGTATTGCGCTGTCAGGCAGGCACATTCGTCTCGAACCGCTGGACCACCGCCACGTCGCGGGCTTAGCCTCGGCCTCGGCAGATGATCCCTCCCTCTACCAGTGGAGTCCCGTCCCGCAGGGCAAGGTCGAGGCTACCAGCTACATCAACACCGCCCTGGCCTGGCAGGACGCCGGCAGCGCGGTGCCGTTCGCGATTGTCCGCGCGGATGACGGGGTCGTTATCGGGTCTACACGCTTCTGGAACCTGGAGCGATGGTCATGGCCGCCGGGCCACCCGTCGCATGGCCGCAGCACGCCCGACGCCTGTGAGATCGGCTACACGTGGCTGACCCGCTCGGCAATCCGGAGTGCGGTCAACACCGAGGCCAAGCTGCTCATGCTGACCTATGCCTTTGAAACGTGGCAGGTGCTGCGTGTCTGCTTTCACACCGACGCGCGTAACCAGCGTTCCCGCGCTGCGCTGGAACGCATCGGCGGGAAGTTCGAAGGGATTCTCCGGGCCCATCGAATGGCTGCTGACTACATCGCTCGCGACTCGGTGCGTTATTCGATCGTGGCGGCGGAGTGGCCAGATGTGAAGCGACGGCTGAATCACCTCTTGGATCAAATCTGATCGAGATTTCGCCGCCGGGCAAATAGCCGCGATTCAAACTGAGATACTCGCAATAATGCAGCGCGGCTGCTCTAAGGTGCTAGAATAAGAGAGACCTTCCTATGCGTGGACTCTATGCATCCTGAGCTGGAAAGACTGAAGTCGCTGCAGGACGTTGATCGTGAGATCCAGCGCCTCAATGACGAAATAGCCACCCTGCCGCGCCGGGTGGCTGAAATTGAAACCAAGTTGGTCAGCGTCAAAGCCCAGATCGAGCAGGAAAAAAACAAAATCAAGCAGAACGATGCAGCCAAGCGCGGGTTCGAATCAGAAATCCAGTCGCTGCAGCAAAAAATCTCCAAGTATCGTGAGCAGTCGCTGGATGTAAAAACCAACGAGCAATATAAGGCGCTGCTGCACGAAGTCGAGTTTGCCGAGAAACAGATTCGTGACCATGAAGAAAAAATCCTGGTTGCGATGGTCGAGGCCGAATCTCACGATAAGAATCTCAAGTCGGCTGAAGCCGAGCTCAAGACCCAAAGCGCCCTCATTGAAAAAGAAAAAATAGAAGCCCGTGCCCGCACCGAACAGGACGAAAAGGCACTGGCGGAGTGGCAGACCAAACGGCAGGAGCTGCGGAGTGGGGTTACAGCGCAGGTGCTGGAGCACTACGACCGCATCTTGCCGGTACGCAAGACGGCCCTGGCAGAAGCAATAGGCCAGAAATGTTCGGGTTGCAATGTCATGCTGCGCCCGCAGAAATACGACGAAATCCGCAGCAACGCCCAAATCATCACTTGTGATTCGTGCAGCCGCTTCTTGTTCTACGATCCATCCCACGAACCTCCTCCTCCGCCGGTCAAGCCAGTTCGCAAGCGGAAGGCCAAGTCTGAACCGACAGACAAGCCAGGGGAAGAGGCCGCCATCGAAGCCGACCAGGCCCCTGCCAGTCCGTAACTGTTCGGCGGTTGCACGGGTGAAGGGAGTGCATATGTTCCGTTGTTTAAGTGTTATTTCTCTTGCCTGCCTGATACCTTTGAGCGCACTACCGCAACGCGGTGGCTCCAATTTTCCCAGCGCCCGTTCAAGCGTTTGTGAGCTACAAATCCACGTCGCTTATGAAGATGACCATCCTGCGGAAAGAATGCTGCAGGTAGACCTGCTCAACAACAACGGTGGGACCACAGGACAGACCTTCACCGATGATCGCGGAGACGCCACATTCCAGGTCACCTCCGGCAATTACCGGGTGAGGATTACAGGCGCCAATGTTGCTGAAACCACGTCGTCGTATTTCTCCGTGGATGGCCGTGAAATGACCCACATGGAATATGTCAACGTACATCGCCTGCCATCGAATTCGAATGCGCCCACTGGACCTGGGGGTACGGTTTCCGTAGCCGACCTTAATGTTCCGGGAGCTGCGGCCAAGGAGTTCCAGAAGGGAAACGAAGCGCTGCAAAAAAATGATTTGGAAGAGGCCCACAAGCATTTTGATAAGGCAATCAAGATTTATCCTTCGTATGCCGGAGCTTTCTTCGGCGAGGGGGTGCTGGAGTTCAAGTCTGGAGACAAGCAAAAGGCACGCCAGGACTTTGAAAAAACCCTTGCCCTCAATGACCACTTTGTGCCGGCCTACTTTAATCTGGCCCGCATGGCGGTCATGGATAACGATTATAAGCATGCCGATGATTTGCTTGGCAAGGCAAGCACAGCCGACCCGATGAATCCGGAAGGGCTGCTGCTGACCGCGCAAGTGGACCTGTTGCTCAATAACTTTGATGGAGCGATCGAAGGCGCCAAAAAGCTGCATGCCATGCCGCATGAACACTATGCCATAGTCCATCTGATCGCAGCGCATGCTTACCTCTCTAAAAATATGCCCAGCCCCGCTGCCGCCGAGTATAAACAATTCCTGGATGAAGCCCCGACGGACCCGCGAGCGTCAAAAGTCCGCGATGAATTGACAGCGCTGCTAAAATCACAGGATCGGCAACAAGCGCAGCAAGCACCGGGAGCTCAAGAGTCACAGGAGCAACAAGCGGCGCCCAGCGAACCGAAAACGCCACAAGAGCCACAAGCAAACCACTGAAGCCTATCGCCGCCCACGCCAAAGTTATAATTTCGCGCAGAGCCGCGTCCCGCCTGCGGGAGGGACACGTGTGGGTCTATCGCTCTGAAATCATCTCTGAAGACGCCACTCAACCCGGCGCCCTGGTACATATAGAAGACGAACGCGGCAAATTTCTGGGCACCGCACTCTACAGCAGCTCTTCCCAAATCGCTTTACGCAAACTGACGGGGGAGCGTTTGCAAACCCAGCAGCAATTACTGGAATTGCTGCGTCAGCGGGTGCGCACTGCGCTGGCGTACCGCCAATGGCTGCCTCAGGCAAAAGACACAAACGCTGCCCGCCTCATCTTCAGCGAGGCTGATGGTCTGCCCGGAATCATCGTGGATCGTTATAACGATATCTTGTCTCTGCACAGCCAGACCCAGGCCATGGACCGCCCCGAGATCAAGCAGGCCATGGTTGCGGAACTGCAGACCCAGCTCGCCTCCAGCGGTGTGGCGCATATTGTGGAAAGAGTCGAGCCGCACATCCGCGAACTCGAGCAGTTACCGCCGGCCGAAAACCATTTGCTTCATGGCGAAAAAACTTCGACGCAATATACACTGAACGGTGTCCACTTTCATTACGACGCGCTCAGCGGACAAAAAACCGGCGCCTTCCTTGACCAATGCGAAAACTACGCTGCCGCAGAAAAATATGCCCACGGCAAAGCGCTTGACGCCTTCTGCTACCAGGGTGGCTTCGCCCTGCATCTCGCCCGCGCTTGTACTGAAGTGACTGCGCTCGATACCTCACGCCCAGCGCTCGAAATAGCCGAGGAAAACGAAAAACTCAATCACATCCAGGGTCAACCCGAGATCGAGTGGATTGAAGCCAATGCCTTCGATCTTCTCAAAGACTATTCCGCTTCTGGAAAGCAATATGACACGATTGTTCTCGATCCACCCGCCTTTGCCAAGAGCAAACGCAATCTCGAAACCGCGCTGCGGGGATACAAAGAGCTCAACCTGCGCGCGGTGAAAATGTTGCGCCCGGGTGGAGTCCTGGTCACCTGTTCATGCTCCTACCATGTCAGTGAACAGGATTTTCGTCAGATGCTGACTGCCGCCGCGGTTGATGCCGGCCGCACCCTTTGCCTTCTCGAAATGCGCACCCAATCAAAAGACCATCCCATCGTGCTGGGAATCCCCGAAACCCATTACCTGAAGTGCCTGATCTGCACCGTACGATAATTCTTTTTTTCCACAACCGGCAAGACAACGCTTCCTCACTCTTTGGAATCACGGTAGAGGTGGGGCCATTGTTGGGCAAAACACCCGTAAAACGTAAGAATTGCCTCGCTTATTTTCATGTAAATTATTGAAAGTAAAGCTAAAGTCTATATTGACAATAACACACTAAGATTTTATGATTCTTTTAGACTAAGTATGAGTCTAAAGCCTTAGTAGGTTATTAAACCTAAGCTTTGAACCCCAAAATTTTAGGAGGAAACTAAAATGGCATATCTGACCCGTTTTGAACCTTTCCGTGATTTAGCGAATTTTCAGAACCAGATCAACCGAATTTTCCAGGACTATGGCCGAGGCAGTGATGAATTGTTGACCAGTGGCACCTTCGTGCCCCCGGTTGATGTCTATGAGGATGAGCACAGCATCACCCTGAAGCTGGAAGTCCCCGGGATTGAGGAAAAGAATCTGGACATCAAGTTGGAAAACAACACCTTGACTGTTCGGGGCGAGCGTAACTTCGAGAAAGAAGAAAAAGAAGAGAACTTCCATCGCATTGAGCGCCGCTATGGTGCTTTTGCGCGTTCCTTCACGTTGCCCAACACGGTGGATACCGAGAACGTAAACGCCACCTATGAAAACGGCATCTTGAAGATCCAGCTTGCCAAGCGCGCCGAAGCCAAGCCGAAGCAGATCAAGGTAGGCATCGGTCCCAAGACAGTCGAAGCCGGCAAGAAGATCCAAGCCGCGTAATTCTCACAACTGCAGTACCCGAATGGGGAGATGGGCAGTTCCACAGGGCCCCATTTCCCCTTGTTTTTTATATTCGAAATACAATTTTGAAAAGTACGATTTGAGAAGTACGATTAATGAATTTTGCACCTGTGTCGTACCGCGTACATCTGATTTCTTGTTAGAAGAACTGTGAGTTCTAATTTCATAGTTGATGTTTGAGAGTAAGGAGGGATTATGGCTATTCGTTGGGACAAATTGACATTGAAGGCGCAGGAAGCAGTACAGCGCGCCAACGATCTTGCCTCCGAACACGGCAACCCTGAACTGCAACCGGCGCACTTGCTGCTGGCGTTGGTGGAAGATACTGAAGGCATCGTTCCGCCCGTGCTGGAAAAGATCGGCGCGAGCTCAACCGCCGTTCAGGCGAATGCGCGTGCTCTTATCGAACGCTTGCCCAAAGTGTCGGGCGGAGGCGCTACCCAGGCGAATCTCTCGGCTAACGCCTCGAAGGTGTTGGAAAACGCCTTCAAAGAAGCCGAACGTTTTAAAGATGAGTTTGTCTCTACCGAGCATCTGCTGCTGGCCATCGCCGATGGAAAAGATGAAGCAGCCAAATTGTTGGCCTCCCAGGGAGCGACCCGCGACTCGATTTTGAAGGCGCTGACCACGGTGCGCGGCAGTCAGAAGGTTACCGACCAGAACCCCGAGGCGAAGTACCAGGCCCTGCAGCGCTATGCTCGTGATCTCACCGACCTGGCGCGCCGCGGCAAGCTCGATCCCGTGATCGGACGCGATGAAGAGGTCCGCCGTGTTGTCCAAGTGCTCTCCCGCCGCACAAAAAATAATCCCGTGCTGATCGGTGAACCCGGAGTAGGAAAGACCGCCATCGTAGAAGGATTGGCGCAGCGCATCATCTCCGGCGACGTGCCTGAGGTTTTGCGCTCCAAGCGTATCGTCGCCCTCGATTTGGGCTCTATGCTCGCAGGAGCAAAGTACCGCGGCGAGTTTGAAGACCGTCTCAAGGCCGTGCTGAAAGAAATTGAGGAATCTCAAGGGCAGGTCATCCTGTTTATTGACGAACTGCACACGCTGGTAGGCGCAGGCGCTGCCGAAGGCGCAATTGACGCCAGCAATATGCTGAAGCCGCCGCTCGCCCGGGGTGAGCTGCGCGCCATCGGTGCGACTACGCTCAATGAATACCGCAAATACATCGAGAAAGATGCTGCGCTCGAACGCCGCTTCCAGGTTGTATATGTAGGTGAGCCCAACGTCGAAGATACCATCGCAATCCTGCGGGGATTGAAAGAGCGCTACGAGGTGCATCACGGAGTCCGCATTAAGGATTCCGCGATTGTCGCCGCAGCCACACTCTCGCACCGTTACATTACCGATCGCTTCCTGCCCGATAAAGCCATTGATCTGGTAGACGAGGCGGCTGCATCGTTGCGCATACAGATTGATTCCATGCCAACGGAAATTGATCAGCTTGAGCGCCGCGCCACGCAGCTTGAAATCGAAAAGCAGGCCCTGAAGAAAGAAGACGATCCCAACTCGCGCGAACGTCTGGCCGTGGTTGAGAAAGAGCTGGCCGGTGTGCGTGAACAGGCCAATGCTCTCAAGGCCCGCTGGCTGGAGGAGAAGGCGGCGATCACCAAAGTGCGCCAGCTCAAGGAGCGCATCGAGCAGCTCAAGCTCGAAGAGCAGGCAGAAGAACGCAAGGGTAATCTGCAGCGCGTGGCCGAGATCCGTTACGGTCTGTTGCGCCAGGCCGAGGCCGAACTGGCCAAATTGAATGCCGAAACGGATGGCAACACCCGTCGCTCCCGCATGTTGAAAGAAGAAGTGGATGAAGAGGATATTGCCCGCATCGTTTCCAAGTGGACGGGGATTCCTGTTTCCAAGATGCTGGAGGGCGAAGTAAAAAAGCTGGTAGCGATGGAGAACCGTCTGCGCGAGCGTGTGCTCGGCCAGGATTCAGCTTTAGAGCGCGTGGCCAATGCCGTCCGCCGATCACGTGCGGGGCTGAGCGATCCCAACCGTCCTATCGGCTCGTTTATTTTCCTGGGACCAACGGGTGTGGGAAAAACCGAACTGGCGCGTGCGTTGGCTGAATTTCTCTTCGATGACGAACACGCACTGGTGCGCATTGATATGTCCGAGTACATGGAAAAGCACGCGGTTTCGCGGCTGATCGGAGCGCCTCCCGGCTACGTCGGCTACGACGAAGGTGGACAGCTCACCGAGCAGGTGCGCCGCCGGCCTTATTCGGTAGTCCTGTTCGATGAAATTGAAAAGGCGCATCCCGATGTCTTCAATGTGCTGCTGCAGATTCTGGATGACGGCCGCCTGACCGACGGCCAGGGCCGAACCGTGGATTTCAAGAACACGGTCATCATCATGACCTCGAACCTCGGCGCTACCTATCTGGCAGCCGTGCGGCCCGACAACCGTGAGGATTTTTACGAAGCCACTGAAAAAGTGATGGATGCACTGCGCTCCCACTTCAAGCCTGAGTTCCTGAACCGCGTGGATGACATTATTGTCTTCAATCCGCTGGGGAAAGAGCAGCTTACGCACATTGTGGAGCTACGCCTGAACGATCTGCGCCGCTTGCTTTCGGACCGCAAGGTGACGATTGAACTCACTGACGCCGCCCGCGAACTGCTCTTCAGCGAAGGTTATGATCCGACCTATGGAGCGCGTCCGCTGAAGCGGGCCATCCAGCGCCTGATTCAAGATCCGCTGGCGCTCAAGATTCTGGATGGCGAAGTGCTGCACGGCGACCACGTGCTCGTGGATGCCGATCGTAAAGAGCGCAAGATGATCTTTAAGGTCAACCGTGCCGGCAGCAGTGCCGAAAAGCGAGAGCGTCGCGCAAAAGCTCCGGTGGCATAAAAGAGCGAATAAACACAAAGGGCGGGACCCAAGCAGCAATCCCGCCCTTCGTGCTTTCGGGGAGAAAAACTCTTAGTTGTTTTTGTTTTCCTGCTCCTTGTGCTCGTCCATCCATCTCTTCATGTGTTCTTGATGGCGTTCGCGGAGCGTTGCCAGCTTGGTACGCTGCTCCGGAGTCAGGACTTTGTAGATCTCATTCTGTGTGCGGGCTGCTGCCACAGCCAGGTTGATGAGATTCTCTTTGTTTTGCTCAAGCGTGGCCCGTACCTGGTTAGCATCGAAGTTATCGGAAAGCGCCTGGGCTTCCACCTGCTGATGCAGTTGCCTTGCATTGCTCAAGAGCGGCTGCATTTGCGTACGTTCCTGCTCCAGGATGGATTTGATCGCAGTCCGCTGCTGATCGCTGAGGTCCAGGTAATCGGTCAGGAACTGGACCGCATGGCCTCCAAAGGGGAACATCATGGCCGCGTTCTTATAGCGCTCATGTTTCACGACATTTTGCGCGACCGCTGCGGTCAAGAGCAGCGCCACCAGAATGACGGAAATAATAATCACACGTTTCTTACTCATAACTTTCATTGACTCCTTTTTTCTGCAGGGCTACTTGGTCACCAAAACTCCGCGGCCAAAAAACCGCTCTGCCCTCACCAATTTTCCTGCTCACTTAGTAAGACGTTTGCCACGAGCGCTCTATGGTTAAGAAGGGGCGAGACCGTGTAAAGAAGTGTAAAGAAATTTTTGCAAATATTTACGCAGACTGACTTCTGGCTACAGTAGAACTAAACTATATAGAGAGCATATGGAACGAGTCCTCATTATTGATGACGATGTAGAGCTGTGCAGCATGATTGCTGAATACCTGCGCCCGGAAGGTTTCAGCGTAGAGGCTGTCCACAACGGCGAGCGCGGTTTGCAGCGTGCTCTTTCCGGCGATCATGATCTTTTGCTTTTGGATGTAATGCTGCCAGGCATGAATGGATTCGATCTGCTGCGGCAACTGCGCACCTCGTCTGATTTACGCGTCCTGCTGTTGACCGCACGCGGTGACGACGTTGATCGCATTGTAGGTCTTGAAATTGGCGCTGATGATTATCTCCCCAAGCCATTTAATCCTCGCGAACTGCTGGCGCGCGTGCGGGCAATTTTGCGCCGTCCGCAGAATGGCAAAGGCTCTCCCGAGTCAGGAGAGCGCCTGTCGGTCGGAGACGTTGAACTCGATCTCGGTTCGCGCGCGGCCACCCGGAATGGCGAAGCGGTTGAGCTTACCTCGGTGGAATTCAGCCTTCTGGAGGCCTTGCTGCGCTCGGCGGGTAAAATCGTCTCCCGCGAGGAGTTGGCGCAGAAGGTGCTTGGCCGGAACCTGAACTTATTTGACCGCAGTATTGACGTGCATATCAGCAAGTTGCGCAAGAAACTGGGCGAAATGGTCAGCGGAGGCGAACGCATCAAGACGGTTCGTGGCGCCGGCTATCTTTATGCTTTGCCCGCGGCTGAGCAAAAGGTTGCTGAAAGATAAACCATGCGCAGCTTGTTTTTCAAAATCTTCCTTTCCTTTTGGATAAGCACGATTCTCATCATTACAATTCTGGCGCTCACCGCTGAAACCCGGCGCTCGGCCGAGGTACACGAATCCTGGCGCAACATGTTTACCGGTGTAACCACGGTCAATGCCTACACCTTTGCCCAAGCGTATGAAAGTCAGGGCTGTGAAGGCCTGCGCCAGCAACAGAAGAGCCTGGAGCAGACCACGCATCTGCAAAGCTATTTTCTCGATGACAGCGGCAACCCTCTTTGTGGTCAGCCTCCGAATGGGGTACCCAAAGAAGCTAAAGAGGCGGCCAATCGTGTTTCCCAGACCGGGAGCGTCGAATTCATAACCGCCGACCGGCCGCGAGTTGCCGCCAAGCGCATTGTTACTGCGGAGGGTGATGCTTATCGTTTCGTGGTTATGTTGCCCCCACCCCAGATTCGTCTCTGGACCTGGGCTGCGCTCCAGCGCCTCATGATTGCGGTTCCCATCTCGGGCCTGGTTTGCTTCGTGCTGGCACGTTATCTTACGGCGCCTATTACACGTCTGCGTACGGCGGCGCAGCAGATCGCACAAGGAGACCTCAGCGCCCGCGCCGCAGCCAAAACGGGAAAGCGCGGAGACGAAGTCGGCCAACTTGTGGGCGACTTCAATCACATGGCTGAACGCCTCGAAATCCTGATCGGAGCGCAACAGCGCCTGATTCGCGACATCTCACACGAGCTGCGGTCTCCGCTGACCCGGCTGGTGCTGGCATTGGGTCTGGCACGCCAAAACGACAACGGCAATCAGGTTGCACTCGACCGCATGGAGAAAGAAACTGAACGCCTGAATGAGATGATTGAGCGCCTTTTGACGCTCTCCCGTCTGGAATCGGCGACTGAGCCCCCGCCGAAGTCCCCGGTAAGCCTGACGGAGCTGATGCATACCATCCTTGCCGATGTTGAGATCGAAGCCAAAATGCGCAACTGCTCTATCCAGTACAACGCGCCGCGCGATTACAACATCGCTGCCAACTTCGAGCTCTTGCGCAGTGCGCTCGAAAACGTCATGCGCAATGCCATTCGCTACACGGCCGAAGGGAGCACGGTGGAAGTCAGCGCGGAGCGCACCCACTCCACGCCTCCGCTTGAAGTCGTAATTCGGGTTCGCGATCACGGCCCGGGAGTCCCGGAAGCCGAGCTGCAAAACCTGTTTCGTCCCTTTTACCGGCTGGATGCCTCCCGCGAACGGCAAACCGGAGGGGTCGGTCTGGGTCTTACCATCGCAGAGCGCGCGGTAAAGCTGCATGGAGGCAGCATCCAGGCCAAGAATTGTCCTACAGGTGGATTAATCCTCGAAATACATCTGCCGATTTCAGACGGCTAAAGCTCTCTCAGCGCTCGTTCATGTTTTGAAAGAAAGCTTCTACCTCGCCGATGTCACTCGTCTTGCGATAATTCGGCAGGCTCTCCAGAAAAACCTTGCCATAGGCTTTCTTCGTGATGCGATTATCCAGCAGCGCGAGCGCGCCGCGGTCCTTCAGCGAACGAATCAACCTTCCGAATCCCTGCTTCAGCGAAATGACGGCGGCGGGTACCTGGTAGTCGAAGAAGGCGTTCCCACCGTCGGCATCAATCGCGCGAATACGCGCCGCCACCACTGGATCGTTGGGCACGGCAAACGGCAGCCGGTCAATGATGACGCAGCTCAGTTGCTCTCCTTGCACATCCACTCCCTGCCAGAAAGATGAGGTCGCGAACAGGACCGCATTTGGTGTCATGCGAAATTCTTCCAGCAGCGCGTTGCGCGGCGCTCGACCTTGTATCAGCATAGGGAAATCGAGCTCTCCCAGCAGGCGGTCGTGAATCTGATGCATCTGGGCATAGCTGGTGAACAAACAAAAAGCGCGTCCGCGAGAAATTTCCAGCATGCGCCGGATGCAGTCTGCCGCCCGCGGAACAAACTGCGCCGTCCGCGGATCGGGCAAATCCGGAGGCGTGTACAAAATCGCCTGCGAAGCATAATCAAAGTGCGAAGGGACAACTACTTCACGCGCATTTTCCAGCCCCAGGCGCTTGCGGATATAGTCAAAGCCATTGCTGACCGCCAGGGTCGCCGAGGTGAGCACGGCAGTTTCCAGGCCAGAAAACAGGTGTTCACGCAAAATTTGCGAGACGTCAATCGGCGTGGCCTGCAGAAAAACATTTCTGCTTCCGCCCCCAGACGTACGCCTGCCGGGCGCATCGCCTCCGCGACGCTCGATCCAGAAGACGGTATTGCGGTCGGTGGATTCGAGAAGAAACGCAAGCTGCATGCGCAACTCCTGCGTGCGCCGGGAGAAGTTGAAAACCTCTTCAGGTTTTTCCGGGATAAGCTCGAGCTCAGCCTGCAACCGTTCGAGCGTCTTCAGCAGTCCGTTGTATTCAGCCCCATGTTCTTCCAGGAATTCGCGCCGGTTTTGAAAAGCGAACCGGCCCTCGCCCTGCGGTATGAGTGAAAAGAAAAACTGTGCGCGCTCGAACAGACTGCGCGTGGCAGAATGCACCCCGGGCGGGAACCCTCCCTTTAATTTAAGCGTGGTTTCAACATCGCGCACCAGATCGTTGAAGCGCAGGTTGCTGACGGTGATCCCAAAATAACTGCCGGCCACATCTTCCAGCTCGTGCGCCTCATCAAAGATCACCGAGCCATACTCGGGCAAAATGCCGGCATCGGGCGCGTCTTCGGTCATGAGCTTGATGGCGAGATCAGCAAAAAAAAGATGATGGTTTACGATGATGATGTTGCTTTCAATCGCTCGCCGGTGCATCTCTGTGATAAAACAGCGGTCGAACTGGCGGCATTTGGAGCCGGTACAAGCTTCGGCGCGGGCATCGAGTTTGTGCCAGAGCGCGCTGTTTTCCGGCAGGTCGGCAATCTCGGCGCGGTCGCCGTTCAGGGTTGTCTTCTCCCAATTTGCAATCGCGCGAAACTGGTTGATCTCTTCCAGTCCATTCAGGACGGGCTGCTCATTCAGGTCGTAAAGCTTCTGCCGGCAAAGATAATTATTGCGGCCCTTCATATAGGAGACCCGCAGACCGGGGAAGTGCTTCTCTAAAAACGGAACGTCCTTAAAAAATAATTGCTCCTGCAAATTCTTTGTTCCGGTGGAAATAATCACGCGCTTGCCGGAGCGGATCACCGGAACCAGATAGGCTAGCGTCTTGCCCGTCCCCGTCCCCGCCTCAACCAGCAGATGGCGTTTTTCTCGCAAAGCTTCTTCTACAGCCTGCGCCATCTGCAACTGTCCGCGGCGGAATTCGTATGCCGGATGCGTCCTGGCCAGCAAGCCTCCTGGGGCAAAAAACTGGTGCAGAGAAACTTCGTACCCGGTTTTTGCCGCTGAGTGGTCGGCAGAAGGTGCTTGAGCGGATTGAGGCGTAGCCGACAAAATAAATCTGGTCCGAATCTTAGTATCTAAGGGCTCCGCAACGCAGCTCCGCTTTTGCGGGATCTGCTGCTGCGCCCTCGCGCTTCGCTCGCGCGGTTCCGGCGCTCGCTTCGCACTCACCCTTATAATAGAGCTTCTTTGCTTGCGCAGCATCGCAATCGGAGCCCCGAGGCTTTTTTTCTGAAAAAACCTGACTACAATTTGCAGCAACCCGGTATTCCCACCCTCGCCATTGTTGGCCGGCCCAACGTAGGCAAATCCACATTATTTAACCGGATCATCGGCTCGCGCCGAGCCATCGTTGGCGATGAGCCCGGCATCACCCGCGACCGCCTCTATGGCGAGACCGAGTGGCGCGGCTTCAGGCTGCGAGTGATTGATACCGGCGGCATCATTCCTGACGATCACGAATTGATTCCCTCTGAAATTCTTAAGCAGGCAAAGACGGCGCTGGAAGAGGCACAGGCGGTGGTTCTGGTCGTGGATGGCCGCAGCGAACTGGCGGCGCCTGATATAGATCTGGCGCGCATGTTGCTGCGCTCGGGAACCAACCTGTTTCTTGCCGTCAACAAAATTGATACCCCCAAGATGCAGCCCGCCGCAGAAAACTTCCGCCGCCTGGGGATCAAGAACTTGTTTCCGGTTTCTGCCGAGCATGGAGTAGGACTTGACGACCTGTTGGATGCAGTTTTGGAATCCCTGCCGAAACAGGTACAGGCGGATACTCGTGTGGCACAGGCGTCCCCGCCTGTGCTGGATCAAGAACCAAAGGATGAGGAATCAGAGCCCGAGAGCCCTGAATTAGGGGACCCTGAACTACAGAACCCTGAACTACAGAACAAAGACCCGCGCGAGACCAACGTTGCCATCATTGGCCGGCCGAATGTGGGGAAATCAACTCTGCTCAACCGGCTTACGGGAAGCTCACGCGCGATTGTCTCACCCATTCCCGGCACTACACGCGACGCAGTAGATGAACTCGTAGAGCGCGACGGCCAACGTTTCCGTTTTATAGATACCGCTGGCATTCGTCGCAAGGGCAAGACCAAGTTGATGGCAGAAAAGCTCTCGGTAGTGATGGCGCGCAAACATCTCGAAGCGGCGGATGTCGCTCTTATGGTGGTGGATGCCGCCGAAGGCGTGACCGCAACCGACGCCACCATTGCCGGCTATGCTCATGAGAGCGGCAGGTCTTTAATTGTTGTCGTCAACAAATGGGACCTGCTGACAACCAAACGCACAGATGGACGTCCCCCCGCCGACCGCGATGTCTTCGAGCAGCAGTCGCGAGATGTGCTCAAATTTCTGAGCTATGCTCCTATTTTGTTTGTCTCCGCCACTGAAGGCTCTGGGACAGACAAAATCTTTTCCACCCTCGAAAAAGTTGCCGCCGAACGGCGCAAACGCATCACCACCGGCGAGATGAACCGGTTTTTGAAGCACGTAGACTTCGAACGCGCCTCGGTTCCCAGCTCGCGTCGCGTACGCATTCTCTACATGACCCAGGCTGCCGTGGCCCCACCGACGTTCATTCTGTTCACCGATCGCGATGTTAAGCTGCACTTTTCGTATCAGCGTTTTCTGGAAAACCAGATTCGCAAGAGCTTTGGTTTTATAGGGACGCCGATCTGGATTAAGAACAGGGCAAGAGAGTGATTCAGGAATTGATGACTTAGTTTTGCAATTACCCGATTACTCAATTCCCCCGATTTCTGCCATAATTCAGGAATTCAGGAGGGCTTTATGGGACGCTCATTAGGATTGATTGGATTGCTCATCGTTCTGGTAGTGGGAGCGTATATCTACACCCAGCAGACGAAAAGCTCTTCCATGGGAACCGGCAATCCACGAGCGGTGATAGATATCACCGGAGTCAAGATGGATCTGCTGCACATGGCCCAGGCCGAGCGAGCATTTTTTGCGCGCGAAAACCATTACGCGTCGCTCGAAGATTTGCACGCCTCGGGTGATCTGACCGTCTTCCAGAACCACCGTGGCCCCTACACCTACTCTGTCAGCTTTACCGACAACAGCTTCCGCATCACAGCCACCTATTCCGGCCCGCCCAATCCTGAAGCTGCCTCCAGTTTGAGCATTGATGAAAATATGCAGGTGCAATGATCCGATGAATCAATTCTTCAATGACCCAATCTCTATACGATACTGTGTCGGCGTGGCCTTGCAGATGCGTTTAAAGATCCTGCAGAAATAGGCAATGTCGTTGTATCCGCAATTCGCCGCCACCTCTTTGAGGGTGATGTTATAGTTTCGCAGCATAAACTTTGCCCGATTGATTCGCACCAGATTCAGGTAATCGTTGAATCGCATCAGTCCTTCCCTTCTGAAGACCCGCGATACATGGTTCGCCGCCAGGCCAAAGTGTCGGGCAACGCTCTCTCGCGTAATAGGGGTTTGAAAATTCTCCTGGACGTAGAGGCAGAGGGTTTCATAGGTGCGAATCGCTTTGCGCGGTGGATGCATCTGCGGAGTTTTAAGCAGCCGCAGGCAGGAATGCAGCAGCGATTCCGTCAGCAGCAACGCCATGGGCCCCTTCGATTGGTCGGCGGCAAACGCCATCAGTGCGGCCAGCAGACTGTGGGTCAGAGCGTCATAGGCGCCGTGGACGCTGGTTTTCAGCGCGGTCGCGGGCATATTGCTTTTCCCCTTGTGGTTCACCAGACTGATGCCGATCTGCTTTGTCCCAAAAAGGAATGTAAGCACCTTCACCGGGCTCGACCAATCGGGCTTGTTCCAGGTATTACCGGGCACGAACGCGGCATGGCCGCGCACCGGCTTGATAATTTCGGTTCGCCCGTTGTGGGCGATCTCCATTTTGTGGCATCCTTCGAGCGGAATGGAGAGCCGGGGGAAGTGCGTAACATAAGCCAGCACCGGCGGAGCAATGCTGCCTTCGGCGAAATGCACGCGGCGCATTCGCGTGCCGCGAAGAAAATCTTCCAGTTCGCGGCTGATGGTTCGAGTAGACAGGTCTTGGGGCGTCATAGGGGCCAGCTTGACGAAATGTTACGTTAGTACAACAAATGTTTCCTGTCTACTCTTTCCCTCTCTGCCCTGATCGCGCATACTATCGCACCGCAGGACTTTACCCCAGAAATCGTGAATGCGAGTTTTTTCCGAAATGTTCCGTTGCGAAGCCCTTAAATTAACGATTCAACGAGGAACTCATGATTGAGAAGCTGAGGAAGCTGCGGCAGCACTTGCTGACTGGAGTCTCGTTCGCCATTCCCTTTATCGCCTGCGGCGGTATGTTGATCGCCATCGCCACCACCTTCGCCGTCGCCTCCGGGCACATGACGCCGAAGGGGCCCGATTTTTCTCAGTTACCGACTTTGAAGCTGATTAATGACATTGGCTCAGCCTCCTTCAGTCTGATGTTACCGGTGTTGGCTGGCTACATTGCTTATTCGATCGCCGGCAAGCCCGGCCTGGTCGCGGGTTTCATCGGCGGATATCTTTCCGGCCAGGTTAACGCCGGTTTTCTGGGAGCGATGCTAGCGGGACTGTTGGCCGGCTACGTGGTGGATCTCATTAAACGCATCCCTGTTCCCAAATATATCCGGCCGGTGATGCCCATCCTCGTCATTCCCATTGTTTCGGCAACCATCATCGGCGTCATCATGCTGAAGGTTCTCGGCGTGCCTATCGCTCATCTCATGAGCGCCGCCAGCGCAATGCTCAAATCCCTGAGCACGGGCAGCAGCGTAATTCTGGGAATGATTCTGGGAGCGATGATTGCCTTTGACATGGGTGGACCGGTGAACAAGACCGCCTTCTTCTTCGGAGCAGCCATGATCCGCGAGGGAGACTTCAGCATCATGGGTGCGTGTGCTGCGGCTATCTGCACGCCGCCCTTGGGCATGGGGTTGGCGACCCTGCTGCGAAGAAAGCTATGGAGTCAGGAGGAGCAGGAAGCCGGCATCGCCGGGTTGACCATGGGTCTGATCGGCATCACCGAGGGCGCCATCCCATTTGCCGCTTCCGATCCGCTGCGGGTAATTCCCTGCCTCATGCTCGGCTCCATGGTGGCTGCGGTCATCGCCATCCTGAATGGAGTCGGGGACCAGACGCCGCACGGTGGGCCGATTGTTCTTCCCGTTGTAATTCACCGCTGGGCCTATGTTCTGGCCATCCTTGCCGGAACGGCCGTGACCGCAATTTCGATCAACATTTTGAAGTCTTTCACCAAAAGCAAACCCGCACAAGCTGAGGAAACTGTATGAAGATCGTTGCTGTAACCGCGTGCCCTACAGGTATTGCACATACCTACATGGCCGCCGAACAGTTAGAGAAGGCCGCCAAGGCCCTGGGCCACCAGATCAAAGTGGAAACCCAGGGTGCGATGGGCATCGAAAACGAGCTGTCAGAGAGTGACATACGACAGGCGCAAGTCGCCATCTTTGCGGTTGATATAGAAGTGGAAAAGCGCGAACGATTCAACAAGGTAAAGATCATCCAGGTCCCCGTGCAGGAGGCCATCAAGAATCCGCGCGGTGTTTTTGCCAGAATAAAAGAATAACGAAAATGGATAAAAGAATAACGACAAAGGACAGCTAAGTTTGCTTATGCCCCCCGATGTTTCCAGGTCGCTGGAGTTCACATTTACTTGCACCTTGCCGAGTGGACTTCATGCCCGGCCGGCAAGCCATCTGGCCGATCTGGCGAACAAGTATGCTTCCGACTCTGCTCTTACAAATTTGCGCAACGGTTTGCTCGCGAATGCAAAGAGCGTGCTGGCGATTATCTCAGCCGACGTCCGGCAGGGGGATGAATGCCGTGTACGCGTCAGCGGTGCCGACGATGAGGTGGTCTACGCCACTCTGCGCCAATTCATTGAAAAGGACCTGCCTTCGCTCGACGAGACCCCAGCGGAATTCCTGACCAATGGACATGGCAGGGCGCTGCCGCGATCGTTGCGGCAGATGGAAGCCAGTTGTCATTTTGGAGTGGGAGTGAGTCAAGGAATCGCGCAAGGCAAAGTGGTTTCGCTTGGCAGCAGCGTCCTTCCTGATAGCTTCGCGCCTGACGTGAACCAGCCCTCAGATCTTCCTCATGAGCAGGAGAAGATAGAGAAGGCCATCGCCGCCGTCCGTGCCCGGATCGAAGCGCTGCTGCTGCGGCAACCTGTATCCACGGAAGCCGCGATCCTTAAGGCGCACCTGGCTATTGCCGGTGATATTTCACTCAAAAATAAGATGACCGGGATCATCGCTGATGGCCGGTCAGCCGGCCAGGCAATCGTCGAAGCCGGCAAGTTCTTCATCGAGATGCTTCGCCGCTCAGAAAGTCTCTACATTCGTGAGCGGGCCATTGATATGCAAGAAGTCTGCTCCCAGTTATTGGAAGAGATCTATGGCGCTCAATTCCAGCCATCCTCCGTACTGTTGCAAGGCCCTTCGATTGTTGTGGCCGAGACTCTGGGGCCGCAGCAGTTGCTTGCGCTCGACCGCACCTGTCTGAAAGCTCTGGTGCTTGAGAGGGCCGGTCTGACCTCGCACGTTGTCATTCTTGCGCGCGCCCTGGGAATACCCGCGGTGGTGGGTGTAAAAGATGCGTCTCTTGTGCTGACCTCAGGCGAAGAGGTCATCGTGGATGCCACTCGCGGCGTCGTTCTTCGGCAACCTACCGCGCAGGTAGACCGCTTTTATGAGCACGAATTGGCAATGCAGCACCGCCGCCGGGATGCGTTGTCTCGCTATGCACTGCGCCCGGCGGTCACCAGCGATGGCCAGGCACTCGAGATTGGGGCCAATGTTTCCTCCAGCGCGGAAGTCGTCTCCGCATTCGAGAAGGGCGCCGACGGCATTGGTTTGTTCCGCACTGAGATGCTCTTTGTGGAGCGCGCGAGCTTGCCTTCAGAGCAGGAGCAGTTCGAGGCTTACTCGCAATCCGTGCGCGCAGCGAGTGGCAGGCCCGTAATCATTCGCACCATTGATATTGGCGGCGACAAGCCCGTGCCGCATCTGGGCTTAGCACAGGAGGCCAATCCCTTCCTCGGCTATCGTGGGGTCCGCATCTACGCTGAACATGAGGAGCTGGTCCGCACTCAATTTCGCGCCATCCTGCGGGCCTCGGCCTTCGGCCCTGTACGGATGATGGTGCCTATGATCTCCTCTCTTGAGGAAGTGTTATGGATCAAGGCCCACCTGGCCCACGTCCAGGAGGAACTCAAGGGCCGGAGCATTGCCTTTGATCCCGCCATGCAGATCGGCATCATGATTGAGGTGCCTTCCGTGGCCTTCATCCTCGATCAGCTCTGCCAGGAACTCGATTTCTTCAGCATCGGCACCAACGATCTGGCGCAATATTTCCTGGCCGTCGACCGCGATAACCCCAAGGTCGCCCGCCTTTCCGATGTCAGGCACCCGGGTTTTATCCGTTTTCTCAAGCACATCGTTGAGCAGGTCCATAAGCACGGCAAGTGGATAGGAATGTGCGGTGAAATGGCCAGCGACATTCGTCATCTGCCTCTGCTGCTGGCCTTAGGGCTCGATGAGATCAGCGTGACCGCTTCGGAAATTCCAACACTTAAGGAGAGAGTCTCCCGCCTCTCCGGCAAAAACTGCAAAGAACTTCTCTTACGTGTCCTTATCTGCCGGGAAACTGCAGGAGTGGAAAAGTTGCTGGTGCGTGAACCGACCGTGCAATCAACTCCACCGCTTCTGGATCGGGAGCTGGTCATCTTTGACAGCGAAAGCGCAAATAAAGAAGAGGCGGTCCGGGAACTCGCCAATGCGCTGTATGTCGCGGGCAGAACGGCGGATCCCGACGCCATGGAAGAAGCCATATGGGCGCGTGAAGCGGTGTATTCCACCGCAGTGGGACACAGCTTTGCCGTTCCCCATTGCAAGACCGATGCCGTCATGGCCGGGTCTCTCGGCATCATGAAATTGAAAAAACCCGTCGCGTGGGATTCCCCAGATGGCGAACCGGTGCAAATGGTAATCCTGCTGGCATTTCGCGAGAGCGAAGCCAACACCCGGCACATGCAGGTATTTTCCCGGCTCGCGCGAAAGTTGATGGATGAGGAGTTTCGCGAAGGGCTGAGCCGTCTCGCCGATGCAGGTTCCGTATTGGCCTATCTGGCCGAGCAACTGAACCTATCCGGGTAATCGGAGATTTTGCTTTGAAATAAACGTGTGGCACAGCGTCCTCGGCTGTGTTTTTTGCCGCTCCGCGGAGTGGCAGCGAAAAGATTGTGAGCCCTAGAGATCAGCGAAGCGTCAAGAACAGGAGACATTTATGGTGCAAAACCAGAACCGTTTGCCTTTACTGCTGTTGGTATTCCTAATGATGTTGGGCGTAGCCCAGGGCCAAACAGAAAAAGCCCAAACCAAAAAAGCCCAAAGCGAAAAATCATCAGCCCCCGACCTGACCAAACAGCCAACCCTCTACGTCGTTGGCTACGCCCATCTCGATACCCAATGGCGATGGGAATATCCGCAGGTCATCCGGGAATATCTGCCCAGGACTTTGCACGACAACTTCGATCTCTTTGAGAAGTATCCGCATTACATCTTCAATTTCAGCGGCGCCAACCGCTATCGCCTGATGAAGGAGTATTATCCCGCCGACTACGAAAAGCTTAAGCAATATGTGGCCGCGGGCCGCTGGTTCCCGGCGGGCTCTTCGATGGAAGAGGGCGACGTCAACTCCCCATCGGCGGAGTCGATTTTGCGTCACGTCCTTTATGGCAACCAGTATTTTCGCCGCGACTTCGGCAAGGCCAGCGCAGAATACATGCTGCCCGATTGTTTCGGATTTCCGGCATCTTTGCCCAGCATTCTCGCTCACGCCGGCATCAAAGGTTTTTCCACGCAAAAACTAACCTGGGGATCATCGGCTCCGGTCGGCGGTCCTGATTCACCGGAAAAAACGCCGGTAGGCACTCCTTTCGACGTTGGCATTTGGGAGGGCCCCGACGGAAAGAGCGTGTTGGCCGGCTTTAATCCCGGCAGCTACAGCGCGGATATAACCACCGATCTCAGCAAGCCGCTTCCGCCTGCGCCTTCCATAAATCCGCCGCCCAATTCCTCCATAACGCCGCAGCAGTTGGAGTTGGCAAGATACCAGGGAGACTGGGCTCGCCGAGTTCAGCACAATGGAGAAGTCAGCGGCCTTTTCACCGACTACCACTACTACGGGACCGGCGATATCGGCGGCTCGCCGCGTGAGCCTGCGGTAAACCTGCTGGAAGCAATTTTGACCAAGAGTGAAGCCGTGCTGCCCCGACCGCGCATGCCTGGCCAGCCGCAGCAGGCAGCTTCCGCACAGTCCGGCCCTCCGGTCAAGGTGGGCGATGGCCCGGTCAATATCATCTCCTCGAATGCCGATCAGATGTTTCTCGACATACGTCCGGAGCAAACTGCAAAGCTGCCGCGTTACAAAGGTGAACTTGAGTTAACCAATCACTCTGCTGGTTCGCTCTCCTCTCAGGCTTACCGTAAGCGCTGGAACCGCAAGAACGAGCTGCTGGCCGATGCGGCCGAAAAAGCTTCGCTCGCAGCTTCCTGGCTGGGTGCTCGTCCTTATCCGCTCGAACGTCTGAACAATGCCTGGACTCTGGTGATGGGCGGGCAATTCCACGACATCATGGCTGGAACCGCAACTCCCAAAGCCTATGAATTTTCCTGGAACGATGACGTTATCGCGATGAACCAGTTTGCCGATGTGCTGACCAGCGCTACCGAAGCCGTAGCCTCGGCCATGGACACACAGACCAAAGGCACGCCGATTGTCGTCTACAATCCGCTGAACATTGAGCGCGAAGACTTGGTTGAAGCTGAGGTCTCATTTCCGGATGGAACGCCGAAAGCCGTTCGCGTCTTTGGCCCCGATGGCAAAGAGGTTGCTGCGCAGTTGAGCGGCGATCTTAAGGTGCTCTTTCTTGCCAAAACGCCTTCCGTGGGATACTCCGTGTACGATGTGCAGCCCGCGGACTCTGCTCCTCCGGCAGATTCTCCTCTTAAGGTTTCCGAATCGTCGCTCGAAAACGCTCGCTATCGCGTGAAGCTTAATGACAACGGCGATGTGGCCAGCATCTTCGACAAGAGTATCAACAAAGAATTGCTTTCGGCTCCGGCGCGTTTGGCTCTTCAAACCGAACATCCGCATGACTGGCCGGCCTGGAACATGGATTGGGCCGACCAACAGAAGCCGCCGCGCACTTACGTCTCAGGACCGCCGAAGGTCCGAATCGTCGAGAACGGCCCCGCGCGTGTAAGTGTGGAAGTCTCACGCCAGGCTGAGGACTCGAACTTTGTTCAGTCCATCCGTCTTGCGGCAGGTGATGCCGGCAATCGCGTGGAGTTTGGCAATGTCATCGACTGGAAGGCAAAAGCAGCCGCCTTAAAAGCCACATTCCCATTGACGGCCTCGAATCCACAGGCAACCTACAATTGGGATATCGGTACAATTCAGCGCGGCAACAATGATGAAAAGAAATTTGAAGTTGCTTCGCACCAGTGGTTCGATCTTACCGACAAGGGCGGAGCTTACGGTGTGACCGTGCTTTCCGACTGCAAATACGGCTCCGATAAACCTGACGACAACACGTTGCGTCTCACGCTGGTCTACACTCCGGGGTTGGGCGAAGGCAACGGCAGGGGCTACAGCGACCAGACCACGCAGGATTGGGGACATCACGATTTCATCTTTGGTCTTGCAGGCCATGCCGGTGATTGGAAGCAGGCGCAGACTGACTGGCAGGCTTATCGCCTCAATCAGCCGCTGATTGCATTTGAGAGCTCAAAACATCCGGGCGCTTTGGGAAAGAGTTTTTCTCTCTTCAAGGTCGATAACAGCCGCGTGCGCGTCCTTGCGCTGAAAAAAGCCGAGCAGAGCGATGAGCTTATCGTCCGTCTGGTTGAGCTCGATGGAAAACCCGCGCCCAAGGTTCACATCTCCTTTGCTTCTCCAATCACCGCCGCGCGCAAAGTCAACGGCCAGGAGATGCCCTTGGGCAAAGCTACTCTAAGCAAAGGCGCATTGCTCGTAAGCTTCAATCCCTACGAAGTGCACAGTTTCGCTGTGAAGCTCAGCCCACCGCCCGCAAAGGCCGCAGCTCCTCAATCGCAACCGGTCACATTGGCTTACGACCGTCCCGTAGCCACCGTGCCCGAAACGAAGACGAAATCCGATATCGGCTTCGATTCTCAAGGCCGTGCCTTGCCGGCTGAGATGCTGCCCAGTGAAATCAGCTACGATGGCATTCACTTCAGCCTTGCTCCTGGCGGGGAGGCGAAGCCCAACGCCGTTACTGCCAAAGGCCAGACCATTACGCTCCCCGATGGAAACTTCAACCGTGTGTATCTGCTGGCCGCATCAGCAGACGGCGATCAAAAAGCCGCTTTTCGCATTGGCGACCAGTCTGTCGATCTTACGATTCAAGATTGGGGTGGTTACATCGGGCAGTGGGATAACCGCATCTGGAACAAGCGCGAAGAGCCGGTCCCGCCCAGGCCTGGCGCTCCTGCCCCGGCGCCTGGAACACCGCCACGCATGAGGACCGTGCTCGACTACACCGGCCTTACGCCCGGGTTCATCAAACGTGCGCCCCTGGCATGGTTTGCTTCCCATCACCACAATGCCGACGGCTCTGATGAGCCCTACGCATACTCGTATTTATTTGCGTATCCAATCGAAATTCAGGCTAATGCGAAGACGCTCACCCTGCCCGATAACGACAAGATCCGCATTCTGGCGGTCACTGTGGCGAATGAGAGTGAAAAAGTGCGCCCGGCCCAACCTCTGTATGACACGCTGGAGAGGCATTGAGGCATTGATCCATTGAGTCATCGGGTGATTGGGTAATTAAAGACCTGCGTACACGATTGAACGCCTTTACCCAATGTGGCAATGACCCGATGATTCCATGCCTCAATTCGGAAGGAATCTGCTACTGCAGCTCAATCTTGCTGACCGTCATCGTGTCGCCGATCACTTCGCCGCTTACTGTCACCTTGATGTCTTTGTTCTTGGTGAGACCGTCAATGAACTTGCTGGCTTGTTCGTTCCCCGCTTTGTCGAACTTGATAAATTTCAGGTCATCGGTAAGCACGCCATAGCCGCTCTTCACACAATCGGGCATCTGCAGACATCCCTTGGTGTGCCCGGCGCCGCTCCTTGCGTGCTTCTGAAGCTCGCCGGCACAGGAAGAATCAAGCAGGTAGCCTTTCACCACGTTGTCGGCAGCAAAAGCGCTGATGGCCGATGCCACAAATAAAATCAATGCCAGTTTTTTCATGTCCTTCTCCCAGGATAAATGCGCAATCTACTATCCAATTTTCTTCTTTTCAATGGCCCAATGACCCGATGATCCAATGATCCAATAACCCAATGACCCAATTCCTCAATGACCCGATGACTCAATTATGAATATGCGGGCTCTGCGGCGGATTACGCACCCGGGGCTTGTCGGAAGGAATCCGCGAGCGCAATACTTTGACATCAAAGCTCACCGGCAACTGTTTTGGCGGATAGCAGGCGCGATCGCTGCAAGCCTGATAGTTCAGGACTCCGTGGACGCGATAATTTCCCGGCGTGGCCGAGCGGACCGCGCTCACGCTGGCCACAATGCTGAATTCACCGGTATATACGCTGAACTTCTGGTTGGGTGCAAAGGTGAGGCTAAGCTCCGTGCCCTGGGGATAGGTGACCTCTCCAATGCCGATATCTGTCGGTGGATCGAGCCTGAGCTTCGTGGGAATCTGCAGGTCAGAGTTGGGATGGTTGGAATTGATGTGATAGCCGCTCTTGACGCTGAAGTTCAGTTTTGCTGTTCCCGGTCTGCCGGCGCTCACCGTGATCTCGGTCGCGGGCAGGGCAGAGACGTAGCCAGAACTGGAAGAAGCCGGGCCGGTGGATAAATCATCGGCCAGCGTTTGGCAGACCGGCAAAGAAACCAAAAGCAGGCACAAAAAGAAGCGGGTTAGTTTCATAAGGCTGAAATTCAAAAGCAATCTATTTTGCCACAGTATTGCTGGCAGAAGCTGTCTGCAACGGCGCCCCTAAGGCCTTCTTAATATCGTCTTCCAAATCGCTACGCCCTCTGAGCCCGAGCGTCATGTCTACAATTTTGCCGTTGCGGTCAATGAAGAAACTGGAAGGAAGTCCATCAACTCCTCCATAAGCATCGCCTACTTTTTCCGTGCCTTGCACAATGGTGTAGTTGATGTTCATATCTTTGACGAACTTGGCGATCTCGTCCTGACTGCCGGCGTCGTCCATGGCGACCCCAACGATTTCCAGCCCCTGGGGCTGGTATTGTTTGTAGAAATCGACCAGCCACGGGGTCTCAACCTTACACGGACCACACCAGGTCGCCCAAAAGTTCAGCAGTACCGCTTTCCCACGATAACCAGAAAGCTTGACGGGCTTGCCATCCAGGGTGCTGAGTTCAAAATCCGGCGCCACGTTGCCCTTCATAGCCGATGCCTGCTCCGGCACAATGCCGTTGACCTGCACATTTTTGCGTGAAAGTCGCGCGCCCAGGTAGACCATGAACGCTACCGTAAAGATGATGACGAACAGAACAACGACGTTACGTTTCACAAAAAGACCCTGCCTTCATAAAAATTTTTCTACGATGTTCTGGAAGAAAGGGAGCTTATTCAACCAACCGTTGATTTTTAAAAAATGCCCGGAAACAATCAACACTCCCAGTGCCATCATGATCACGCCGCTGCCCACTTCAATTTTGTGCAGATGCTGGCGAATACGGGTATAAAAAGAGAAGAAACGTCCAATGGCAACCGTGGTGAGCAGAAAGGGCACGGCCAATCCCAGCGAGTAGAGCCCCAGCAGGAAAACGCTTTTCGTCACCCCCCCTTGTACGGCGGCCAGGCCCAGAATAAGACTCAGGATCGGTCCTACGCATGGGCTCCATCCGAAGGCGAATGCCAGTCCTACCAAAAAGGCCCCGGCCAGGGACGCGTTGGCCTTCAGGCTGTGCATGCGCTTATCGGCGTAGAGCATCTTGATAGGAACCAGTCCGGTCAGGTGCAGGCCAAACAGGATAATGACCACACCGCCGATCCGCAACAAGAGGCTGCGATGGCTTCCGAAGAGCGATCCCACGCCGGCGGCGGCGGCTCCCAGAGAGATAAATATCACGCTGAACCCCAGAATGAACATGATGGAATTCAGCATCACCACTTTCCGCAATTGCGGGGTGCCTTCTTTCAGCTCTTCCATCCCGGCCCCCGAGATCAGCGACACATACCCGGGAACCAGCGGCAGAACACACGGCGAGAGGAACGAAATCAGCCCCGCCAAAAATGCAGCAATAGGTAAAGGTAATGAGGACATGCCAGCAACTCTAATTGTAACAATCCTTGGCTTTTTAGACGTATGGGACCCGGATAAATCACAGGGGGCGATGCCTTATAAAACCGTGAACTGGGTCAAAGGCTGTCCGCGAACATAGTTCTGTAGTGTCTGTACCAGTCGCTTTGAAAACGCTCCTCAGGGTCGTACTTCTTTTTCAGCCGGAGGAATTCTGCGAATTGTGGATAGCAGGTTTCAACCTCCTTCCGGCTGGCATAACGGTGATAGGTCAGATAGTACGTACCTCCACGGCGTGCTGCCATGTCGATGAGCCTTCGAAAGGCATCCTCCGAACGCTGAAGCCCTTTGGGGCTGTGAACCGTATGTAGGTTAAAGATCGTGCACGCATATGGCTGCTTCGCCCAGGGCAAAAAGCTTTCATCATCGCGCTCGATAAGCCGCACAGTGCCATAAATCAGCTCGACCCTGTTTTTGCGAAAGTCTTCCCGCACCTCATCGAGAAAGCCCTTCAGCATCGGCCTTGGGACGTTGATCTCAGTGATCATCTCAGTCGCAGGATAAGGAGCGTGGAGCCTCCGGTCGATTTCGCGATGGTAATTGTCGGGGTAACTACTCAACTGGTGGGTGTCCGACCAGTATATCTGCCCATTCGTCGAGAGATAGTAATCTGCGTATCTTTCGAATGCCTTTTTCTCATTTGTGTGAGCGAGAAACAAAAGCTGTCTCCAGTTCTCATCGGTCAGTTGCTTCTCTGTGGGGGGTATTAGCGTCTCCATGGCTACTGGCCGATAGCAGGAGAAAACACCTTTGTGTAGAAAGTCTTCCGAGTCATGCTCGATGGAGAATTGGAAATCGCCATATAGAAATCCGTCTGCAATGCGCTTCTCAAACGCGACAATCAGGTCGTCCACGGTCCGAATTTCCACCACGCGCTCGACCTTCTTTCTCGGCGCCAGGCGCAATTGCACTGAAGTAACAACTCCAAAGAGGCCATATCCACCGTGAACCAGCCGAAATAGGTCAGGGTTCTCCGTTCGGCTACACCTGCGGGCAGTCCCCGTCGCGTCTACAAGAACAAAGGATTCGACGTCGCTGATAAAGGGCTTCATTTTCAGACCGCGGCCATGCGCATTCGCCGCAATTGTACCGGCCAGCGTCAAGCGATCCGCACCGGTTTGTTTCTGGGCAATTCCCCAAGGCTGGCCATCCCCATTTTGCAGGGTGAGATAACCGTCAATCAGTTCTGGCCACTCAATCCCCGCTTCAACTTCAATAATTCCACGCTTGCAATCCAGATTGAGCACCTGGCTCAGCTTCCGGATATCAATCAGCAACGTGTCAGTACCAAACTGTTGCCCTCCCATCGCGTGCCGCCCACCCGCAACTGAGATTGCCTTTCGATCTTTGCGGGCAGCACGAACTATGCTCTGCACATCTTCCAGAGAACGTGGCTGTAGAGTTCGCAGCACCCGGGTGGAATTGAGTTGGGAATGAATGTCGTTGACCTGGATCGATTCAGGTTCTTGCACCAGTCTTCCAGAGGCACGCGATGAAACCACAAGAGCAACTGAACCAACCATGAACTCGCGTCTCGAAATCATCTATCCTCTGTCACTCGTTGGATGAAGGGCGCAGTCGCATATTTTCTTGGGTATTCTACACTTTGCGAATCCCGGGGCGCCCCCAACGTCCAGTAATTGGACGATTATTCCGGTGCCAGTCCCGAATTGACAGAGGACTATTTTGGGAATTACTTCAAGCTTCCACGTTTTAAAAATCTTGCCGGAAGCAAGCCAGATACTTTATCTTCACTCATTCTCGTTCATTAGGTCACGTACAAGTGCCGCAACCATGCGGCTGGGTGTAGCAACCACTAGCTTGAACAACATCGAACGGGAATGGAAAAACGCTACCGGGTACTCGTGCCTTTATCCGAATCAGTATTTTTGCCCTTACTCTCTTCCGGTTCGGGGCGAGCGATGGGAACCAAGGGTAGGGGACGGCGAGGATGTATCTGTTGGTCCGGAGGTCCTGGGGGTGGGCTGTCATGGTGCTCCACGACAACTTCACCAGCCGATTCCAAACGAGTTTCAGTGACCTGATCTGTCTCTTCGGATTTGTCGTTTTGGCGTGCGGGTCGGTCCTTCATAGCGTACCTCTTAAAGCCATTTTAGTCCTGTCGCAGTCGGCTCAGCCAACTGCAGACGTTATCCGGAGGCGACCTTAAGAGAAAACGAAGAAGTAAGTAGAAACAGGACTGTTTCTATGCAACGAACTTCTGATTCATGACACTAGAACAGTAAAGCGATCCGCAGAATTTCCTGCGTATGCGCTCCGAGTCCGGCACGACGGCCGGGCCAGACAAGCGAGCAACCGCAACCAGGTTAGAGGAGAACACAATGAAGAAGCGCGATGCCAAGAGAGCAGTTGGAAAGAAGCCGCGGGGCGTGATCAAAGCCAGTGTCCAGTTGAAGGCTGTGACGGCAAAGCCAGTTAAGGTCAAACATCTCGATGCTCCGCCACAGCCACGCGTGAAGCGGGAAAGAATTCATCCTCGACGCATTTTGCCGCGGGTGCGGGAAGGCAAGGAACGGGCGTTTCACAGTGCCACACGCGAGATTTCCTTCCACCTGCAATCGCAGGCATTTTCCCCGACCATAAGAGCTGCGACCGATGATGTGACGGTGGTGACCAACACCGAACTAGTCCAGCCCGGACAGCAGGATTTAGCCTCCAGCGTCGGAGAACCCAGTGTTGCTGCCAATGGCCAGGTGGTGGTCTACACCGGGAACTGGTATGCAGCCCGCTCCGCAGACGGCGGTCAGACGTTTCAATACATTGATCCTTTCACTGCGTTTCCAGATCCTCCTAACCTGGGCTATTGCTGCGACCAGGTGGTGAACTACATCGCCGCGATAGATACTTTCGTATGGTTGCTGCAATACGGCCCCAAAACCGGCCCTCAGGCAGATAACATTCAGCGCTTAGCTTTCGCCAAGTCAGCTGACGTAGTGGCTGGGCGTTGGCGTTTATTCGACATCACCACGCAAAGCTTGGGCGTCGCCGGGCAGTTCATGGATTTCCCCGATATCGCGGTAGGGGCAAACGCTCTCTACGTCACGACTAATCTCTTTACCCCTCAGGGACAGTCTGCAGGTGCAGCGGTAGTCCGCCTGCCCTTTGATGGCATTGATAGTGGGCAGGTGAGGATACAGGTTTTTCTCTCGAACGATCTAAACAGCTTTCGCGTGGCACAGAATTCCGGTACGACTGCGTTTTTTGCAGCCCACTTCGACACCAGCACGCTGAGAGTGTTCTCCTGGGATGAAAGCCAGGCCTCGCCCATGTCTACCGATATAGGCGTGGCCCGCTGGATCGGCGGCCAGGGATATCAGTCGCGTACGCCTGACGGGCAGCGCTGGCTGGACCGGGCCGATCCGCGTATTACCGGCGCAACTTTTACAGGTGATGAGGTGTGGTTCGCCTGGTCCGTTGACAAAGGTTCGAATCAGCGTCCGAATGCGTTTGTGCAGATTGCGCGCATTGATGCTACCAACTTGACGCTGCTCGACAACATCAACGTTTTCGATCTCAATGCGGCAACCGCCTACGGCGCATTGTCTTCCAACGCTGAGAAGGAAGTCGGAATCTCTTACATGATCGGCGGCGACCAGCAGTTCCCATCGCACATGGTGGGTATTTTGACGGGTACGCGTAAAGACATGTTGACTGCGCCGGGTGAGAGGGGAACAGCGGACGCGCAGTGGGGAGACTACTTAACCGTGCGGCCAGTGTTTCCCGACCAGAAGCTGTTTGCGGCGACAGGATACACCATGAAGGGAGCTGGCGACGGATCGAACCGCGACGCGACACCACGCTATGTTGTTTTTGGACGCGCCAGCGATGCCGGGGCTGCGCCGGGCCCAGGCCCTGTACCAATTCAGCCGGGACCGCCCACACCACCTCCGACGCCGCCTATGCCGCCGGGTCCCTTGCCGCCCACACCACCGTCAGATGGCGGACCGATTACTGACGTGAACGCACTGCCGGTCGTGAGCCCCAGTGTGGCAGCCAAGATCAAGCAAGCATGCGGGTTTACTGGCGGCGCGCCCCAAGCAGCTCCGTGGGCAGCGGTAGCGGCGCCGGCGCCGCTCGATAGTCCAGGGTCGGAACGTTGGCCGGTCAAGACCGGCACCGATCCAGACAGAGCGAAGGTAGGCAAGAACGTGATTGATGGAAATAATCTCGGGGCCGGCATTGTCGAGACCAGCTTGGAAGAGCTGATTACCTTTCCGCGGCCGCCCGGCTTGGAAGATCCAAGCAAGGACCCGCCGGCATTCAAGAGCGTTCGGGCTGGAGTCACGGAAATCACCATCTGGAGAATCGAGGTCACGATCATCGCGCTGAAGCACGAGAAGGATGGCGACTACCATCTGGTACTCCAGGGCGCCAGCGGCGCGAACATGGTGGGCGAAATCCCGACTCCGACTTCCGTATTTGTGGGCGACAGCCCTTGGCTAACCAACATCGGAGAGGCGCGGCAGCAGATTGACGACAAACTCGTGAAACAACTTAACCCCGCGACCTTTGCGCTGCTGAACGGCAAGTACGTTCCCCACGGGGCGCTGACGTTCCAGCCGCAAGCAGCCGCGCCGGCAGTGCTGTCTTTCACGACGCCGAAGCCAGGGTCGGGAGTCATACAGCCGTTGTTCGCGACACAAATCACTCCCACGCAAGCCCGGATCACAGGTGTAGGCTTCTTCGATCGGGCCCACGGAGCGACCGGCGCCGCGCCCAACGTGATCGAGCTGCATCCCGTTCTGAAGATCGAGTGGGTTTGACATGTAGCGGTTCAGCGAGAGGGTAAAACGGGGTGTGAGTATGGGACTGAACTTGTCGTTCGGCTATGTCGTGCTGTTATCTTTCTGGACGGTCCTGGTGGCCGAGCTAGTAGGCGACAAATCCATTTACAGTGTCGCCTCGCTCGCGCTGCGCTTTCGGCCAAGAGTAGTCTTCGTGGCGATAACAGCGGCTTTCGCGGCCAAGGCCCTGGCGGCCGTACTGCTCGCCCAAGTGCTGGTCCAACTGCATTCGCAGTGGGTAGACGTCCTGAGTGCCGCGGCCTTCTTCTTCTCTGCATTGTTCATTTGGTTCAAGGAACCCGAACCCATGCCCAGGCAGCATCCGGTGAACACCGGCTGGTGGAAAGCGGCCGCAATCTGCTTCGGCGCGCTCTTCTTCACCGAGTGGGGAGACCCCGGCCAGATTGCGTTGGCGGCCTTGACCATGAAATCCCATTCTCTTCTGGGAAGTTGGCTGGGTGGAACACTGGCAATGGCAACCAAAGGAGGTTTAGCCATGACGCTTGGCCTAAGCCTGCGCAACCGGCTTCCCCTGGGCGTGTTGCGGGTTACCGCGTCGGTCTCATGTTGTCTGCTGGGGATTATTGCGCTAGGCGGAATATTTTTTCATTGAACCGGCGGGCAGGGCAGTTGTCTTAAGAAGCTAGCGCGGTGATGTCGCAGTGTGACTCTATGCGGCCTGATTCTTCAAAAGCTCTGCCACGGTCTTGAGGATTTCGCGCGAAAGCGCATCATCCGATACGGCGCGTGCCAAGGCCGTGGTGTTTCTCGCGTCCGACGACAGCAGCTACGTCACGGGAGCGGAATTGTTCGTGGATGGCGGTTTCGCACAAGTGTAGGCCGTTAGTAGCGGAGGGGTAAGGCATCAATCACTCCCGCGACTCCAGCGTCGGGTCATCTTCCATGATCCCTAGACGAATTGGAGGAGCTTTTCGCAACCCCGTCCACGTTTCAGCCACGACGATGGAATTCCCCGGATTTTGCGGATCGTATCGGATCGAAGCCGGCACGCCAATGCGGCAGTTCTTGGGGTCTACATATTCCTGCAGGTGCGTAACGTCCTGCGAGGCTTCATAGGTGACTCCGGCAACGTCATAGTGAAAGATCAGCATCTGCGCCAGGCCCGCAGAAGACTTCGTTTTATTTTTAGGATGGTGGGCATCCGGCAGCTCGCAGATATCAATGATGGTTCCGTCAATGATGCGTCCATTGTTGGCCAGCCACAGGCGGCGTTCGCGCTCACGCTCCTCCGGTGTTTTGCGCCGGCTGTAGAGCCAATAGACTGAGCCCGCGGCCAGGGCGACGGCGACGGCGATAACAATGGGATAGAAGCTGAATGCGCTCATCGTGCGTGCTTTTTGGGGGGTTGAAGGGCTTGCGTCATTGCGAGCTAACCTTGCAATATATCTAAACTACTACAGAACTCGGCCAAGCTGAACCATCAATTTTCTTGGATGCACAACCATCCAGTGCGGTTCTCTGTGCTTTGAAGCAGCGCAGGCGTCCAGCCGGCTGTCGTGTGGGCATCTTGCCCACACGCGCTTTATACTAGCCCCCTGAGGTTTTTCAAAACCCGCCACCGTGCTGATTTACTAAAACCAGCTCTAAACTTTGGCCTTTTCCCAATCCTTCAGGAATTGTGCCAACCCTTTATCCGTGAGCGGATGATTGAACATTATGTCCAGCACTTTGAACGGAATGGTGGCCACGTGAGAGCCGGCCAATGCCGCATCCACCACGTGCAACGGATGGCGCACTGAAGCTGTGAGCACCTGGGTTGGATAGTTGTAATTCTTGTAGATCTGCACGATCTGGCGGATCAGGTCCATGCCGTTCTGGCTGATGTCATCCAGCCGCCCGACAAAAGGACTGACGTAGGTCGCGCCCGCCTTGGCCACCAGCAGCGCCTGCGTGGGCGAGAAACACAACGTCATGTTGATTTTGATGCCCTGCTCGCTCAGGCACTTGCAGGCTTTCACTCCGTCGCGGGTCGTGGGTAGCTTGACCACTACATTCTTATGCCATTTGGCGTATCCCTGGCCTTCTGTGCACATGGCGCCCGCGTCGGTGGCCACAACTTCTACGCTCACCGGTCCGTTGACCGCTTCGCAGATAGAGAGAATGGTTTCTTTAAACGGCTTACCCTCTTTGGATACCAGGGAAGGATTGGTGGTGACCCCGTCGAGAATGCCCAGCGCAGCAGCCTCGCGAATCTCGTTAATATTGGCGGTATCAATAAAAAATTTCATAAGTTTTGTCCTGATTAGATGTTACAACTGCCTGGCCATAGAAAGCTAGAAGCTGTCTAGCGTTGTTGAGGCCCGCGAAAAACCAGCACTCTCCAAAATTGTCATCCTGAGCGAGGGCGAACGCCCGAGTCGAAGGACCCCGAGAATGTTTCGGTTGTTCATACTATTTCAAGGCATTCTCCGAAGAATCTTGATGAGCATGTTGAGATCCTCGAGAATCACACCTTACAGAAAAATCAGCGTTGATCCGCGGCGAAAGGCTTTTGCGATTACTAATCACTAACAACGTGATTACTGAGCGTACCGATGCCCTCAATCTTCACCGCTACAACATCGCCTTTATTCAAAGGCCCCACGCCTGCCGGAGTACCGGTGCAAATGAGATCGAAGGGGAACAACGTCATGATCCGCGATATGTAGCGGATAACCACATCCAGGGAAAAAATCAGGTCCCGCGTACTCCCGCTCTGGCGCAGCTCGCCGTTGACGATGGTTTCCACTTTAATTCCCGCCCACGGATCAATTTCATCGGTCACGATAGGACCGACCGGGCAGAACGTGTCAAAACCTTTGGCCCGCGTCCATTGGCCGTCTTTTTTCTGCAAGTCGCGCGCGGTAACGTCGTTAACACAGGTGTAGCCGAAGATGAACGGACGCACGTCCTGGTCGTCGCGCAGTTTGCGGCAGGTCTTTTTGATGATGACGCCCAGCTCGCCCTCGTAATCCACACGTTCGGAAATCTCAGGCAGGCGAATATCATTCAACGGCCCGATGATGCTCGAAGGCGGCTTCAGGAAGAGCAAAGGCTCGGTGGGGACCTCGTTCCCCAGCTCCTTGGCATGGTCGTGGTAGTTGCGCCCAACGCATACGATCTTGTGCGGATGCACCGGCGCCATCAGCTTGGCCTCCGAGAGCGGGATGCGCTCCGGCGGAATAAAATCCGGGATGACTGTTCCCCAAGGGTCGGTTTCGCTGGGTGGAACGCCCAACATGCATGAGATCATCTCCGCGCCATCCACTGTCTCAATAAGTCCGTGGCGGGTCTTGTCTCCCAATTTGAAGCGGCAATATTTCATATGATGGCTGCATTGTACCTGAGAGGGGTAGTTCTCCACCCATCTGAACAAGGGTTGAGCATCCCTTGTTCTAGTAAATTCCGGGTTTGAGAAGTGATATCAAACCGTTGCATTTCGAGGATCTGTAGATCATCATTCTCTTTGAGGCATTTCTTAAAGCATTTGAGAATGCGTGGCTTAGGCCGATGAACGAAATGGTCTTTGAAAATTCGTTGCCAGTAAGATCGAACGGGTGAGTTTTTGCGCTCTTGGGGCTGTCTTCATTATTTGCTTTCATCACGTCCCCCAGACTGCCAGCAAGTCCCCCATCCCCGATCGATCTTAGCCAGTAATGACGCGGGTCAGACGTGATTTTGGGCACTTCAACCACAAGCCAGCAAGTGGGGTGGGGGGACGACCTAAAACAAAGAATCAGGCGGTTCGAACCGGAGTCTTCTCCTGGGCGACTGCCTGCTGGAAATATGGAAGTGAAAGCTTAAGTCCGGCTTCCAGGTCAATTTTGGGCTCCCAGCCCAGCAACTGACGCGCTTTGGTGATATCGGGACGGCGCTGCTTGGGGTCATCTTGCGGTAACGGCTCGTATTTGATGCTGCTCTTGGAGCCGGTGATCTTCAGCACCTGCTTTGCACACTCCAGGATCGTGAACTCGGACGGATTGCCAATATTGACCGGCAGCACCTCTGAAGACGCCATGAGCCGCACAAACCCATCAATTTCATCGGAGACGTAGCAAAAGCTGCGCGTCTGGCTTCCGTCGCCGTAAACCGTGAGCGGCTCTCCCCGCAGTGCCTGCTTCATGAAGTTAGGTACCACTCGCCCGTCGTTCAGTTGCATCCGGGGCCCGTAGGTGTTGAAAATTCTGACAATGCGAACATCCACCTTCCAGTAGCGGTGCGCAGCCATGGTCGCCGCTTCAGAAAAGCGCTTGGATTCGTCATAGACCGACCGCGGGCCGATGGGGTTCACATGGCCCCAATAGCTCTCTTTTTGCGGATGCTCAAGCGGATCGCCGTAGCACTCCGAAGTGGAAGACAGAAAGAACCGCGCCGAATATTTCCTGGCAAGCTCTAACGCATTAAAAGTTCCTTCCGATCCGACTTTCAGCGTGGCGATGCCGTGGGTCATGTAGTCCACCGGGCTGGCGGGAGAGGCAAGGTGGTAAATCTGATCTACATGGCCGAGATCGAAGGGCTTGCAGATATCCTGCTCAACAAACTCGAACTTTGAGTCGCGCGCAAGGTGCTGCAGGTTTTCTTTTCGTCCCGTCAGCAAATTATCTACAGCAACGACCGAATGGCCACTGCCAAGTAAGGCGTCACACAAATGCGAGCCCAAGAAGCCGGCCGCACCTGTGACTAAAATTCTTTGGGTTGGCTGCAAAGCATTCCTCAATGGTTCGTCTATTAGTCGGCGCCAGGAGCAGGCACTGCCGCATTTCTCTTGGCAGAAACATCTGGCCGGCCAACGCTGATATAGGTGAATCCCAGCTCTGCCATGATCTGCGGCTGATAAAGATTGCGTCCATCCACCATGATGGGGTGCTTGAGCGCTGTCCGCAGCCGCTCAAGATCGAGCGAAGCAAATTCCTCCCACTCGGTCAGCACCAGCACAGCGTCAGCGTCCTTGGCTGCATCGTAAGGATTTGCGGCAAAAAACACAGCTTCGCTGGAGAACGCTCCGCTCGCCTGTGTTTTCGGCATGGCGGCAGGATCATACGCCGCAATCGTGCAACCTTCCTTGAGCAGCGATTGCACAATGGCGATGGCCTGGGAATCACGAATGTCATCCGTCCCGCCCTTGAACGCCAGGCCCAGCACCGCCAGCCGCTTGCCTTTAAGGATCCAAAGAGCATTGCGCACTTTCTTGATGAACCGTTGCCGCTGGTCATCATTGATCTTCATGACCTCGTCGAGCAGGCGGAAGTCATATCCGCAGTGCTGCGCAACCGCGCGAAATGCCTTTACATCTTTGGGGAAACACGAGCCGCCGTAGCCCACACCCGGATAGAGGAAGCGTTTGCCAATACGGATATCAGCCCCCATTCCTTCACGCACCTGACCAACATCGGCCCCCACGCTTTCGCAAACCGCCGCCACCGCATTGATAAAAGAAATTTTCATCGCCAGAAAAGCGTTGGAAGCATGTTTGATCAATTCCGCGCTCTTGGCGCTGGTGGCAATCAGCCGCGCAGGAATTCGCGCGTCATCCGGTTCAGGGATAATGTTCTTGTCTTTGTAGTAGCTGCCGTCGGTCAAGGGCTCGTAAATTTTCTTCAGCAGGGCGATGCAGCGTTCGCTGTCTGCCCCAATAACAATACGGTCGGGATACAGAAAATCTGTCACTGCGGTGCCTTCCCGCAGGAATTCTGGATTGGAGGCCACATCGAACAGGTGGCTAGGAGCGCCGTTCAGTTCCATGACACGGCGAACCCCCTGGCTGGTATCCACCGGGACGGTGCTTTTTTCCACAACAATCTTGTATTCGTTAGGATTGGCCGCAATCGCCTGCGCAATCTCGCGGGAAACAGCCTCCACATAGGAAAGGTCAGCCTCACCGTTTTCCGACGGCGGCGTACCCACGGCGATAAAGATGGCCTGGCTGGCGCGGGTTGCATCTTTCACCGAGCCCGAGAAACGGATCCGCTTGCCGCGATGGCGGGCCAAAAGCTCAGGCAGAAATTTTTCATGGATGGGTGTTTCGCCCCGCTCCAGCCCGGCAATTTTGCGCGCATCGTTATCAACGCAAATGACTTCATGGCCCAATTCAGCGAAGCACGCCGCAGCGACTAAACCGACGTACCCGGATCCAATGACGGAAACTTTAACCATTGCTGTTAATTATAACCACATAAATAAACATATAAACTGCGACGAAAAAAGTCGGGCAGAGGAGTGGCGTCCTCAAAGCATAGTGTATGATTCGGCAAAGAAAAATCGTTCCTATGGCTGAACCTAAAGTTTCGCTGGCCTCAGATTCACGACAGTTTCTGGCTGCAAGCGATAAAACTCATCATCCTAAAATTTCCTGGATCTGGCATCTTCTCAATTTCAGCCCTTTTTTTCTGCTGGTCTGGTTTGTTTCCCGTTTCAGCACAAACGTCCCCATCATGGACGAGTGGTTTCAGGCCTACCTGTTTCATGCAGTACGGTACAAGACTGTGTCGTTCAATGATTTCTTTGCTCTAAATAATGAGCATCGGCTTTTTTTCCCCCGGTTAATCTGGACGCCGTTGGCCTTCGCAACCCACTGGAACCTCAGAGTTGAAATGATGTTAAATCTGGTTCCTGCGTTGATTGTTTTCGCCGTTTTTTATCAGCTTGCCTTACGCCAGGCGAAACAGACCAGCAGCAACTTGTTCAATCTAGCAAATTTCACAACCAGCCTTTTTCTCTTTTCCTTTGTGCAATATGGAACCTGGTTATGGGGAATAGGAGGCGCGTTCCTTCTGGTTCAAGCTTCGGTTTCGCTTGCCATTGGTGTTTGTTTCATAGAAAAATTGCACCCTTGGACGCGCTTCGGCCTGGTTGCATTCTTTTGCTTGGTTGCCAGTTTTTCCAGCGCGCAAGGGTTGCTCTCATGGTTTGCCTTGTGCCCCTGCATCGTCTTTTTGCGGGCCGGAAAGCCGAAGATCTGGAAATTTTGCATCTGGGGCCTTTTGTTTGCGGCATCGCTTGTGCTCTACACCTATCACTTCAGGTTTACGAGAGACAATCCCCTGCATTTTCTTTCTCATCCGCTGGAGGCCGCTAAATTTTATCTTGCTTTGCTCGGGGCCCCATTTTGCCAGTGGGGTGAAATCTTCAGCTCCATCGCAATGGCGAGCGTGATGGGAGGGGTTATTCTGCTGGCCCTTCTGGCATGCCTGGCATTGCTTCGCGGCCACGAACGGAAAGACATAATCGTTCCTTGGCTCTCGGTAGCTCTCTTCGGGCTGTTGTTTGCAGCCATGGTGACCGCAGGCAGAAGCGGCGAAGGGGTGATCGCCGCCATGCAATCCAGGTATATCACCGGAACTATATTTGTCTCGATTGCTACCATCCAATTAGGCCGCTTGGCCTGCGTGCACAAAGGGATGCAAGTTTATTTGTTTTTAGTGGGCGCTCTCACGGCTCTCATGATATTTGGCTCAGCAGGTTCCCTCACTGCGGCCCGTCTTTTGAAGGAAGATCTTTCTCATACGAAATTATTTGTGGAGCTCGTCCGTTATATGGATCCTGCGATGGACGAGTCGCCCGAGGGGCGCTTTGCTTCGGTTTTTCCGGGGCCAGGCATTCGTCCCCCGGCTGAGCTGTTGAACGATCTTGGTTTTCTCCATTTGGCTTCAGGTGTTGTTTTTATGGACCATCCTTCGCCGGACTATGGATTGTTCGAATCTGCCGACGGATCGGGAGATTTGATGCATTTACGGCGGCACAGGGACCAAGTTACGGTTTCGGGGTGGGCCTCTCTGCCGGGAGGCCGCGGACTGCCCAAAGTGGTCCTGATTTCTTATGGAGACGAGAAGACCTTTATTACTGGGGCCGTAGTAGGTTGGGGAGGTCGTCCCGACATAGCCACTCTGCGGCGAGATCCACGATACCTCCATTCGGGATGGAGGGTATCTTTTCCCGCAAAATTCCTGCCAGCAGGAGAGGGCATTCTCAAAGCATGGGTGTATGATCCGGCAGAGAAAAAATTCCTCCGCCTGCCGGAGTCGGGCGGGGAAAAACAGTTCAGAGTAGAAACACAGTGATGCTCAATCCCGCGGAGTGCCCAAACTGATCCTGATTTCTTACGGCAATCAGAAGACGTTCATCACTGGAGCGATAGTGGGAGGGGTGGCACGGCCTGATCTAGCCGCTCTTCGGCGAGACTCAAGATATTTACATTCAGGATGGACGGTATCTTTTCCGGCAAAATTCCTGCCCCCGGGAGAAGGCATTCTCAAAGCATGGGTGTATGATTCGACAGAGAAAAAGTTTACTCGCCTGGCAGAGTCGGGCGTCGAAAAAAAATTCAAGGTAGAGACGCAGTGAAGCTCTCGGTTGTCATTCCGGCGCATAACGAAGAAGGCAGTTTGCAAGCCACGGTTGCCGCCCTAGTTGATATCCTGGAAAAGGAACACATTCCTAACGAAATTGTCATTGTGAATGACAATAGCAGCGATTCGACGCCGCTGGTCTGCCAGAAGTTGGCCGCGGCTTATGGCAATGTGCGCTGGGTCAACAATGCTCCTCCCAACGGCTTCGGATTTGCCGTCCGGCGGGGATTAGGAGAGTTTCGCGGGGACGCGGTAGCCATCATCATGGCGGACAGCTCTGACGATCCCGAGGATTTGGTTGCAGGCTACCGGAAATTGCAGGAAGGCTACGATTGCATCTTCGGTTCGCGTTTCTCCAAGGGCGGGAAAACGGTTGATTATCCGTGGCACAAGCTCATATTGAACCGCATGGCCAACTGGTTTATTCGTGTCATTTTTAGGATGCGTTACAACGATGTGACCAACGCATTCAAGATTTATCGTCGTGAAGTAATTCAAGGCATTCAGCCGCTCTTGAGCCATCACTTCAATCTCACGGTGGAGCTGCCTTTAAAAGCGATCACCCGCGGTTACAGTTACAGTGTCATCCCAATACGCTGGTACAACCGTAAAGAGGGCGTTTCCAAGCTCAAAATCAAGGAAATGGGGAGCCGGTATTTATTTATCGTGCTTTATGTTTGGTTGGAGAAGCACCTTTCGCGTGGTGACTATGATCGCCGTCATAATCCTGCTCGGAAACCGGAAGAGGTTGGTGAAGGACTGCTTTCGCAGGAAAGCGATTCAAAAAATATTCTTCGCTAAAATCGCTTACAAGGAACAAAATAAGGGTTTATGGCAGAGCACATTTTGGTGCTGGGAGGGGCAGGATTCATAGGCAGCTCCCTGGCGCTCGGAATTAAAGAAGCCCACCCCGGCTGGCGCGTCACTTGCCTGGACAATTTAAGGCGGCGCGGTTCTGAGCTGAATCTGCCGCGTCTCAAGGCCAAAGACATAGGCTTCGTGCATGGCGATATTCGTTTCCTTTCCGATCTGGACCTCGGAACGGGAACGGCGCCGCCCAGCACCATCCTGGACTGTTCTGCAGAACCTTCTGTGCTGGCAGGGGTAAGCTCGCCACAATATGTGCTGCAAACCAACCTGGTCGGGACAATCCACATACTGGAGTGGGCGCGCCAAACCGGCGCCAAATTGCTATTTCTTTCCACCAGCCGGGTCTATCCCATTCCGGCCATGCACTCTTTGAAGTTGATCGAAAAAGAGACGCGCTTCACATGGGATTCGCGGCAGGACCTGCCTGGGGTTTCAAGCGCGGGAATTTCGGAAGAATTCCCTCTGCACGGCTACCGCACACTCTACGGAGCCACCAAACTGGCGTCGGAGATGCTGATTGCAGAATATCGCCAGGCCTACGGATTGCAGGCCATTATCAACCGTTGCGGAGTTGTGACCGGGCCCTGGCAAATGGGCAAAATTGATCAAGGCGTATTTGTCCTCTGGATGGCGGCGCATTATTTTCAAAGAAAGCTCAGCTATATCGGATACGGCGGCAGCGGCAAGCAGTTGCGCGATGCCTTGCATGTTCACGATCTGCTGCAGCTCGTTCTTTATCAGTTAGACCATTTCGCCGAACTGGATGGAGAGACCTTCAACGCGGGCGGAGGCGCGGATTTTGCCCTGTCATTGCTCGAAACTACGCAGCTTTGCGAGCAAATCACCGGCCGCCGTATTACGATAGAAAAAGTGGAGAAAGAGCGTCCCGGCGACGTTCCTGTATTTATTACGGATTCGACGCGGGTCATGCGCAGAACCGGCTGGCAGCCTGTTATTTCTCCGGCAGCGGCGCTACAACAAATCCACCAATGGATCGTTGAACACGAGACCATCTTGCGCCCGGTTCTCACGTAAGCCGGGGAGATCAAGATCAAATTCACAAGGAGCATTGCATGGCTGTAGCGTTGGTTACCGGCTCTGCGGGTCTGATTGGTTCAGAGACAGTCCGTTTTTTTGCAGAGAAGGGATTTACCATCGTCGGTATAGACAACGATTTACGCGCCTCTTTCTTCGGCCCGGGCGCTTCCACCAAGTGGAACCGGGATTTGTTGAAGGAAAAGTACGGCCGGCAATATCTGCACTATGACGTGGATATCCGCGAACGGGAAACCATCGAGAATATTTTCCGGGAACACTCCTCTGATCTGGGAATCATTATTCACACCGCTGCCCAGCCTTCGCATGATTGGGCCGCCAAGGACCCGCACGAAGACTTCACCGTCAATGCCAACGGGACCCTGGTGTTGCTGGAGGCGACCCGTGAGTTTGCGCCCAAGGCGGTATTCATTTTTACTTCCACCAATAAAGTGTATGGCGACACGCCGAATTTGCTGCCCTTGCGGGAGCTGGAAACCCGCTGGGAGATCGAGCCCGGGCATCGCTATGAGATTGGCATTGACGAGTCAATGTCCATTGACAGCTCGAAGCATTCTTTATTTGGCGCATCAAAAGTTGCGGCGGATATTTTGGTGCAAGAGTATGGACGTTATTTCGACATGAAGACCGCCAGCTTCCGTGGAGGATGCCTGACCGGTCCTTCGCACTCCGGCGCGCAGCTCCATGGATTTCTGGCTTATCTGATGCAGTGCACCATCTCGGGCAATCCATATACGGTCTTCGGTTACAAAGGGAAACAGGTGCGGGACAACATCCATAGCTATGACATGGTCAACGCTTTCTACCATTTTTATAAGAATCCCAGGAGCGGCGAGGTCTACAACATGGGAGGATCGCGCCATAGCAATTGCTCCATGAAAGAAGCCATTACCATGTGCGAAGAGCTCGCCTGCAAGAAGCTGAAGCACAGCTACACCGAAGACAACCGCTCCGGAGATCACATCTGGTATATCTCCGATGTGAAAAAGTTCCAGTCTCACTATCCCGAATGGAAATATAAATACGACATGCGCGGTATCCTGCAGGATATTTTTGAAGCCCAAACCGCCAGGATGCAGTCCTGAATCGGACTACAAACGGATGGAAATAGAAGACCGCGAACATGCCGTGTTATATTCATGCCAGCCGGTTTGCACGCAGAGCCCACGTCTCAACCTCAGTTCTGGAATGGACCATGGTCCACTGCTCCTTATAGTAAGGAGCTGCAGCAACTGAGCCATGAGGTCTTGATTCAATTCACGTGAGATCCATTCATTCTCAATCGGAGTTGAACCTCAATTTCGGCAACCGGCGAGTTACGCTGGCAAAGTATGACAATCTCCGTCGAGCAGAACTTAAAGGCAATGGAATGGAGCCGCGAGTCTTATTGGCTGCGCTATCCATCAACATCACCGGTCAAGCTGCGTTGGCGCGCCCTGGCCGTCCGGCATTGTTTTCATGTTCTTCCAGAAGAGTCCATCCTCGAGTTGGGTGCTGGAAGCGGACTTTGGACCGAGCACCTCGCCTCCATTTTTGGCGGGGAAAATCCGATCGTGGCGGCAGTTTTTAATCAAGAGCTGTTTGCGGCTGACCGGCAGCTTGCTAATACTCGTTTTACACATGTCCAGGATCTGCTAAAGGACTTGCCGGCAGAGAGCTTTGACTACATTGTGGGTACGGGGATCCTTTGTCATGACCAATATCCACAAAACCTGTGGATTCTCAACCGCCTTCTTAAGCCTGGCGGCCAGATCCTGTTTTTTGAAAATAACTACTGGAACCCGCAAGTATTTCTAAAGACTTTGCTTCCATCCACAAGGAAGCTGAGCGGCGAGGCCCCCTGCCAGATAGGGATGCGGAAATATCATCTTCTGCAAATGGCGTCGCACCAGGGATTTACGAATATTGATGTCATCCCCTACGATATTATTCATCCTTTGACTCCGCGTTTTCTTATCCGTTTTGTCCAATCCATCGCCTTCGTGTTTGAACACGCTCCCGTAGTTCGTGAACTTTGCGGTACCCTCTACATTTGGGCGCGAAAGCCCGGAGATGACACAGCGCGCCGTCCAGCCGTCAACCTCGCGCGACATCCTAAACTGTTTGGCTCGGTTTCGGTTGTGGTCCCCTGCCACAATGAAGAAATGAATATTCCGAATCTTGTACACTCGCTCGTGCGGTTCTATGACAAATATATTTATGAAATCATTATTGTGAACGATAACAGCCGGGATAGAACAGCAGAAGTTACTCTGAAAGTTGCGCAACAAGAACCGCGAGTGAAACTTGTTGATCGAAAGCCACCCAACGGGGTCGGACGGGCCCTGCGCGATGGATACGCCGCCGCCAGTGGTCAATATATCCTCAGCATGGACTGTGATTTTGTCCAGATTTTGCCGGAGTTCCGCGATTTGTTTGACGTCGTTGCCGCCGGTCATGACGGCGCTATTGGCAGCCGCTTTTCACATGACTCCATGCTGATCAACTATCCGTTCTTCAAGATCATCTGTAACCGGGCATTTCATCTTCTGGTCAAGCTCTTCTTGCTGGGCAAAGTGCGGGATATTTCCAACAACTTAAAGCTTTATCGCGCCCATATTTTCAAGAATCTCAAGATCGAAGAGGCGCATTTTGCCGCCAACGTAGAGACTGGACTCAAACCTTTGCTGGCCGGCTATGATATCCACGAAGTCCCCATGTCTTGGGTGAACCGCACGATTGAGATGGGCAAATCTTCCTTTCGGATACTGAACGTGGCCCCCCATTATTTTCTGGCGCTTTTGAAAACACTCTGGAGGGCGTGGCGCGGCAAAGCTTTTTACGCAGAAAACGTAAGCCCCGCTCATCTTAGGGATGAAATGCTACAAAAAAAATGACACCGTCTGTAGGATTTTTAAGGAACTGACATAACTGGGACTAATGTGAAACCCTGTACTATATGCGGAGCCACGCAAGTACAAACGCACCTTCAATCTAAAGGAAACGGTTTATCCGGTGACACTCTCGGTTCGTCTAGAATCGAGGTGTCACATGGAAGAATTCTGCGTTGCCAGAGCTGTGGTTTCGGGTTTTCTGAGGAACGGTTGAGTGACGACGAATTGGCGCGGCTCTATGGCCAACTTGATAACAAAATCTATGAATCGCAAGCCGAAGGCCGAAATGCGACGGCGCGGCGGCACTTGAAAATCCTAAACCAATATCTCAAGGGAGGGCATCTTCTTGACGTTGGATGTGCTTCCGGTGCTTTTTTGTGGGCTGCAGCAGAAGCGGGCTGGGCTGTAACCGGGATTGAGCCGGCGAAGGTATTTTACGAAGAGGCCTGCAAGAAACTTTCGAGGCGCGCAGAAGTATTCTGCACTACCTTACAAAAGGCATCTTTCCCGGCGGCTTCGTTCGATGCGGTGACTCTATGGGATGTCCTCGAACATGTTCCGGAACCCGTGAAATTCCTTCACGATTGCGCCGTTTTGCTTAAGCCCGGAGGCTATCTTCTCCTCAATGTGCCCAATTTGGACAGCATGCAAGCACGAATATTAGGTTCGCGCTGGCCTTTGCTGCTGCCTGAACATCTGAACTACTTCAATCGTGAGAGTCTGAAGCTTTGTGGAGCACAGGCCCAATTGCGTTGGGTGCATTTTCGCCAACGTCCTGCTTTATTTTCCATTTCCTATGTTCTACATCGTCTCAAGCAGCATCGGATACCTGGGGCGTCGCTCGGTCACGCAATGCTCTCGCGGACACCGGTCGGGGATATACATATTCCAGTGTATCTGGGAGAGATTTGCGGCGTATGGCAACGAAGTTGTTAAACAATTGGAACAAACTCCACCTACCTGGGAGATGGCCCATATTCAAGGGCATCTGAACTTTAATTCAAAGTCACGCTGGCTATTGACAGGTTGTCAACCACTACCTTCGAAGGTGCAACAGACAGAAAGTCCATCGGTTCGAAGCGGAGTCGTACTTCCGTGATCGGCGCTCGATCGCTGGTTCGCCATGTTTCCGCACCAGGCGCAAAGTAACGCGCTAATTGTTGCTCATCCCAGGGGAAAACCCAGATTTCGCTTGGCGTATTCGGAGGGATCAGGACCGGGATGGCCACGTATGAACCGTCACCTCTTCGTAGTTCTATGAGAGCGTTGCTAGGCTTAGAAAGCTTCCACCAGAAAGGATACTGAACCGTGACCCGGAGCCGCAAAAAATCTGCATCGGCAGGCCAACGGAGAGAACTAGCCACGACCAGATCCTTGTTCAACCTGATTGTTTGGGCAAGGGGATTCAGGGCCAGCGGCGTTGTGCGCATATTCCACCTCCGTTGGCGCTCCTGGCTGGAGCGCAATGCAATGATGCCAGGCACAATTTCAGTTTCCTGCTGATAATGGCTTTGCAGGTAGAACCATAGCTCAGGGGCGCGAGTGAAATTCGGGACTCCACCAATGGTCTCGGCGAGGTTATCTACGGAATAAATGGCGGTTGGCGGGTTATCAGCTTCGATGCCTTCCAGGTTACGCTTGGTCAGATATGGACCCGCAGCCGCGTTAAGCTGCAAGGTACCGCCTGACACCATTCTTCTGGTAACGTCTCCGTAGATGTTCTCGTAAGGGAAGGTCAGAATGCGGTCCTGCTGGGATGTGTGCTTCGTCAAATAATCGGCAACCGGGGCCAGTCTTGCGTAGTCCTGCTGGACGACGCAGGCGTGATCGAATTCAATTCTGTCGGCTGGGCAAACGGTTTTTCCGAGAGGCTTAAAAGCGCTAGCCATGGTATGCGGCTGGAGATACCAGCTTGGTCCACTAAAAACTCCAGTCAAGATCACCGCAAGGAGAACCGGCAAGTCACCTGTCCATTTATAATTTTCTTGATTTGCACTTCCCATCAGTACAGCAAAGCCGAGAGTAATCAGTGGGGAAGCCCCCAGCATGATGTGACCCCAGTCGGCGCGTATAGCTCCTGATTGCAGTATGAGCAGGCAACAAAGGAATGCCGCCAGCAGAGATGCCGGATTTTGAAGGAGCTCCCTTGAGCCCGGACGCCGCCGCACCCATGCGAAAATGAATGTGCAGATGCCAAAGACGATGAAAGCAAAAAACCGATGGTACATCTGCCTGTTCATACCGAGCCCCATTGTCCAGCGGTACATGCTGACCAGCGCGAACTCATCCCGCCAGAAACCGAAATAAAATGGGGCGCGCATGAAATTGTTGATGAGCAACACCCATACGGCTGCGGAAATAGCCGACAGAGACAGAAACCATGCCATTCGCCGTATCTTGTTCATGTTTGCACGCAGAAACCACAGATTTACGACCACCGCAATAGCAAATATTGCGCAGGCATAGGTACCGCAATCCGGAGATATCAGGAAGCTCCCTACGACCACCATGGACGTGACCGCGGCACGCACAATTGGCACAGTTTCCCCTTCAATTGTGCGTTGTACCTGGTAAATCACACACGCCACCACAAACAGCAGGAACGACGCGCGCACTTGTTCCGGGGGCCAGAATGCAAACATCATCAAAATATAAAATGCCCTTTTCCAGGGAGCGTAACCGTGCAGCAAGAATGCCGTCGCTCCGTAGATGAGAGCAAGAATCATCCCATACTGAAACAGATCATGGGTCGCGAAGAACGAACCCAATGAAAAGCCTTGCGCCCGCGAAGGAAGGCTCCACAACCACTGATAGAGCGGGCCGTACGAGAAAACAACATCTCGGCCAAATAGAATGCCGTGATGGGCTTTGAAGGCCATTTCAAGGAACCATGAATAGTCCAGATAGGCCAGAGGGGGGAGCACAGGTGGCCCAGCGGCCGCTGGACGCATCACTTCTCGCCAAAGCAACGCGCCCAGTGCAATTGTAAGTATCAGATCCAAACGTGAGTAGGCGAAATGCAGCAAGCGACCAAGTCCCGTGCGGCCCGAGTAAACAGGTCGCCCTTTGAAACTCGCAGAGGGCGAGACGCTATCCTGCGTTTTGGACGTTTCATGATTTGTTATTGGTGGCAAATGATTTACTCCGAGACAAATAGCTGAAGTGGCTTCAAGTTCCCCTCTTTGCCGCTGGTAGTCGTGCCCTTTACACCAAGTTCATACGTCTCTGGCTTGACTCCGTCCAGGGAAATCATTTCCCTCCAGCCGGTCATGTTGAAATCAGGGCGGTCGAAAGCGGCGGCAACATCGGGCCGGGGGAAAAATGCCTGAACCGTCGCCACAGTCCGGCCATTGAGCAGCAGTTCGACTCTCTTAATGGGATCATCGGGCTTTGTGCTGGTAATCCATCCCGTGACTTCCAAAAGAGAATCTGATCGGGAATGAATCTGCAAATGTTCATCGTGGGTGTCAATCGATCCAATGACAAGCTGGTCTTTCGGAACCTGTAATTTTAGAGGTTGTTGGTTTGTGCTGGCACGTGCAGTTCGAGGCTGCGGTAACGCCATCCAAATTGGCCGTCCCAGGAAAAAAAGAACGATCAGTCCAACCGTAGACAGGAAAGGCAAAATAAATTTTGCTTGAAGTCGCATTCTGAAGGGTGCCTAAGTTCAAACTCAAATCAAGTGATCTCGAAACCCGATCTAGTCTTTGTCGAACCTGCCAAAAGAACGAGTCGCCGCTTCACTTATTTATTTGTTTTGTTAGCGCGAAGACAGAACAATCATTGTCACTGAGTGCGAAACGGGTCAATTATACTTGCTCTGGTCTTGTTGCTGCAAAAACTCCGTTCCAAGTCAGCAAATCTAGTTCAAATATAGGAACCCGGATTTCTTGCAGTATCTTTTTGAATATTAATATTTTGTATCCACTCTTCCACGGTGGATGTTTCATGACTGGTTATCGGTGGCAAGTGGCTCACTCCGAGACCAAATAGCTTATAATCTCCGTTCGGAACACGTCACCCACAATCTCTTAAGATGTTGCAACTCATACGCGAAACTTATCAGAACCGAGAACTTATTTGGGCCTTGGCGCTCAAGGAGCTGCACGTACGTTACAAGCGCTCGGTGCTGGGTTTTTTGTGGGCTTTATTGCACCCCTTGTTCATGATGATTATTCTAACGGTGGTTTTTTCTTCTCTTGTTGGCTCCCGCGTCGAACATTACGCCGTTTTCCTCATCAGCATGCTGCTGCCCTGGATCTTTTTCGCGCAGGCACTCACTTATTCGGTAGAATGCCTGGTATCCAATGGCGAATTGTTGAAAAAAGTCAGAGTGGCGAAGTCAGTATTTCCGGTGGCGGTCATCCTCTCCAATACAATTAACTTTTTGCTTTCTTTGCTTCCGCTGGCGCTTATTTTGGTGGCATTGCGCTTCCCGCTGCATTGGACGTGGGTTTATCTGCCTATCCCAATCATGGGGCTTTTGATGTTTGTTCTGGGATGCGGGTTTTTTCTTTCAGCCGTGAACGTATACTTTCGTGACGTGACCCATATCGTGCAGATCATTCTTCAAGGCTGGTTTTATTTCTCTCCCATCATGTTTTCTCTGGAGCTTCTGCCGCAGCAATACCGCATGTTTTTCCGCTTAAATCCAATGCTCTACATTCTGAATGGATTCCGCCTGGCGATTTACTATGGACAGTTGCCCACGCTGCAGTCGGTAGCGGCTTCGATCGGAATTGGGGCAATTACCCTGTTTTTGGGGTATAGTTTTTTTCGGCGACTGGAACACACCTTTGCGCTTTATGTTTAAATTTTGCCATTTGTGAAAAACCGTATTCATCTTGATGACGTTGTTCTGCGCTACCGGCTCATTCACGAGCGCCCCGATTCATTGCGCGAAGCCTTTGCCAAGATCTTTCGCAAACGTTCCCAAGTCATGCAATTGGAGGCTGCCAGCCACGTTTCGCTGGACGTGAGCGACGGTGAGATCCTGGGGATCATCGGGCGGAATGGCTGCGGCAAAAGCACGCTCTTAAAAATCATCGCTGGCGTCCTCAAGCCGACGTCGGGCATTGCTCGAGTGGATGGTTCGATTGCCCCACTGATCGAACTGGGTGCCGGGTTTCACCCTGATTTGACGGGCCGCGAAAACATCGTCCTGAACGGCTTGCTGCTGGGCCTGACGCGAAAGAAAATCCGCGAGTACGAGCAAAATATTATTGAGTACTCTGAACTGGGCGATTTTATCAATTCACCCGTCAAGCAATATTCTTCGGGGATGTACATGCGCCTCGCCTTTTCGATCGCCATCCAGGTAGATCCGGACATCCTCCTTGTGGATGAAATTCTTTCGGTGGGCGATGCTGAGTTTCATGCCAAGTGCGATGAATCCATCGCGGGTTTTCACCGGCGCAACAAAACCATTGTGCTAGTAAGCCATGAGCTGGAAACTGTGGCACGCATGTGCAATCGTGTCTTGTTGATGGAAGCAGGCCGGGTTGTTGCAGATGGGCCAGCAGAACAAGTGATTCAGGAATACTATTCCCGCATGAACAATCATGCCCCGGCGGAATATTGTCTGCCTGTGCCTTCCGGCCCCACCAGTACGGCTGGGAATGACTGAGAAACCCGCACATTTCCCTGGAAATACCAGCACGGTATACGTGGCATGCTGCGAAATTGTTGAAGCACAAGCCGCTGGGCTACATAGATTAAGTTAGACTGATACACAAAAGAAGTTCTTCGCAAGAGTTGGTACTCTTAATGCTGATCTCGAAAAAAAGTTTCTGGAGGCGTGGATGGGCTTGCGGGCATTGATTACGGGAATCACGGGTCAGGATGGATCGTATCTTGCTGAATTCCTGCTGGAACGTGGATACACCGTCTTCGGACTGATTCGACGCAGTAGTGTTGAAAACTACGATCGCATCGCGCACCTTGTCGATAAGATTTCTTTTCTGCAGGCAGACCTGCTGGATCAGAGCTCGCTTATCAATGCGCTGCGTCAAGCCAAGGCCCAGGAAGTCTATAACCTGGCAGCACAATCGTTTGTTCCCACTTCATGGCATCAACCGGTTTTGACCGGCGAATTTACGGCTTTAGGCGTAACCCGTTTGCTGGAGGCCGTTCGAACAGTGGATTTGGATGTACGTTTCTATCAGGCGTCGAGCAGTGAAATGTTCGGCAAGGCGATCGAGACCCCTCAGCGCGAAGCCACTCCCTTCCACCCTAGAAGTCCTTACGGGGTGGCGAAGGTGTATGGGCATTACATTACCGTAAATTACCGCGAAAGCTACAATCTGTTCGCCTGTTCCGGAATTTTATTCAATCATGAGTCTCCCCGGCGTGGTATTGAATTTGTGAGTCGCAAGATTACGCAAGGAGTGGCCAAAATCAAATTGGGACGCGAACGAGAACTCCGCATGGGTAATCTCGAGGCGCGCAGAGACTGGGGGTTTGCCGGGGATTTCGTGCAAGCGATGTGGCAGATGTTGCAACAGGAGCAACCCGATGATTATGTCATCGGAACAGGGGTTTCCCATTCGGTAGCCGAGCTTTTGGAAATCGCGTTCAAGAGCGTCGGGCTAGAGTGGCGAGAATTTGTGAGAATTGATGAATCCTTGTTGCGCCCCGCGGAAGTTGACCACCTATTGGCAGATACAACCAAAGCCACTCAAAAACTGGGATGGAAGCCTAAAGTGTCATTTGCTGAACTCATTGCTATGATGGTTGACCATGACGTTTACCGGATCCAAAGAGGAATGCCCCTATACGCTAGTGTCGTGGCAGGCCTCTGATGCGAGTTTTGATAACGGGCGCCACCGGATTTGTTGGACAGCATTTGACGCGTCTTCTGATGGGCCGGAAACACGAAATCTTTGGCACATATCTCGTCAGAAACAGCACCCAATTTCCAGCAAAACTCAAGCTATTACATTGCGATTTGTGCCAACGCGAGAGCGTATTAAGAATCGTACGTCAATTGCGTCCTGAACGCGTTTATCACCTGGCTGCCTTCTCGTCTGTGAAGGACTCGTTAAAAGACCCCCAGGCTGTCTATGAAAACAATTTCATAGGTACCCTCAACCTGCTGGAAGCAATTCGCGACGCCGCGCCTCGAGCGCGAATCCTCTTGGTTGGTTCAGGGCAGTGTTATGGCCGTGTTGCGCCGAAGCGTCTGCCTATCACCGAATCGGAAATTCTTCTTCCCGAAAATCCCTACTCTGCAAGTAAAGCCGCTGCGGACCTGCTTGGCTATCAATTCTTTTGCAGTTATGGATTGCATGTCGTTCGCGCGCGGCCCTTCAATCACACCGGACCCGGACAGTCGGCCGAATTTGTCTGCTCCGATTTCGCCCGCCAGATCGCGGAAATTGATCTCAGATTGAAGCCGCCTACCCTCACCGTGGGTAACCTGAATGCTGTTCGCGACTTCACCGATGTCCGTGACGTAGTGCGGGCCTATGAATTGCTCCTGCGCAAAGCCGATGCTGGAGAGGCATACAATGTCTGCTCGAACCGGGCGACATCTACGGCACAGATTGTGGAAACATTGCGTTCTTTTGCAGCGCTTCCAGTGAAAGTGAAGATCGATCAGGCACGAGCACGTAAGCATGAGATCGAGCAGCTCTACGGCAGCCACCACAAGCTGCGTGAGGCAACAGGCTGGAAGCCGCTGTATACTCTTGAGACCACGCTTCGTGATCTGTACAGTCACTGGAAGAAAGAACTTCAAAAACCCATCTGATCCCGCCTTTTTGCCGCGCTTGCCGGCAAGCAGCCTACCAAGCGAATTCGGCAGCGCGTCCACACCAAACTCAACTTGACGGCTGAGCTAAGGAAACTTTACGTTATATGGGCGGGAATGACATGACGGATCAAGAGATACTGAGGAAAATGCAAGAACATGTTGTCCAAGAGGGCGGGCAAGGCGGGAGTATTCCTGCCGTGGCGCTCTCCAACTCCAATGGCATGTTCTATTCCGATGCTGCCGACCTCAGCTTGCAAGAACTCGAGAGTTTGGTCAATGAAGGCATTACTCGCAGTTTGTTGGTCGGAAGCATTAATCCGCGTCCGCAAGGGTTGCACAATAAGATCATTCAGCTCGTGAAGAAAGTAATGAGGCGCTTCCTGGTATGGTATATCCGACCCGTCCAGGAATTGAACGTGGTTGTTCTGGGAACTCTGCAGAGGTTTGTTGCGATGCACCAACAACATATCGTCAAGCTCAACAGTTTGACTGCCGACTTTGAAGAGTATGCGTCGCGGCAACACCAGATCGACGACGAACTGCAAGAGATACGTCGAGCTCATATTTACGAAACCCTTCAACATCAAGAGGCAGCACTGCGAAGGCTCGAGCATCGGTTGGCAAGCCATTCTTCCGTAGAAGGCAAAGTCGAACAAAATCCAAATACCGGTTCCGTGCCACTGATGCAGACTGGCAAGCCGCACAAATTCAGTTTTGACTATGCTTGGTTCCAGGAGCGCTTTCGAGGAAGCGAGGCGCTGATTAGAGACCGGCAACGTGCTTATCTGAAGCACTTTCTTGGCCGTACTGCGATCATGGACGTCGGTTGCGGCCGCGGAGAGTTCCTGGAATTGTTGCGCGAACACGGGGTTTCGGGAACCGGTGTGGAAACCAATAATGATGCAGTTCTACTCTGCAAAGAGAAGGGATTAGAAATCATTCAGGGAGACATCTTCGAAGTTCTGGAATCCAGGGCCGATAGTTCATTGGGCGGGATCTTTAGCAGCCAGGTGATTGAACACTTGCCTGTGGAATTGCAGTTGCGGCTGCTCGATTTGTGTTATCGCAAGCTCAAATCAGGGTCACCGGTCCTTATAGAAACCATCAACCCGGAGTGCGTCTTCGCGCTGGTGCGTAACTTCTACCTTGATCCAACCCATGTTCGCCCCGTGCCGCCAGAACTGCTGCAGTTCGCAATGGAAAGCAAGGGTTTCAATAATGTTGAATTGAGCTCTTCAGCTCCGGTAGAACACAAATATGTGCAAGATCTGCCGGTTTCAAATCAATTCCCGGAACTCCAAAAGATAAGAGACACAGTTCTTACCATGAACCAGTTTTTGTTTGGATATCAGGATTACGCAATTGTCGGATGGCGCCCGTAGCAATCTGTAGGCAAACCTAATGCAAAGCCATACTTCAGTAACTTCCCCGCTCGACGACAAATTTCGCAGCAGGAAAATGCTTCCCGAACCCCCGCCCATCAAGGCAGACATGGCCGCGTGCACCATCATCGCCAAGAACTATCTCGCAATGGCGCGGGTTCTGGCGGAATCGTTCCAAAGACACAATCCTGACTGCCCTTTTTTTGTTCTGTTGATGGATCCCGTTGAGGGATACTTTAATCCTGAGTTGGAACCGTTCCATCTCTTGGAAGCCAGGCATTTACCCATTCCTCATCTTGAGGGTCTGCTGTTCAAGTATGATGTCATGGAAGCCAGTACTGCGGTTAAGCCTTATTTACTGGAGTATCTTTTGAAGCGGCACGAGTTGGGGAAACTCGTGTATTTCGATCCTGATATTCTGATTCTCAACCCCTTGCATGAGCTTTCGAAAGTATTGGACGACTCTTCGATTGTTCTTACGCCTCACATCACGCGTCCCTATCCCGACAAAGCCAGGCCCAATGAGTACCACCTTCTTGTGGCTGGAAGTTTTAATCTTGGCTTCATTGGACTGCACAAAGACCATCAGACCCAAGAATTTCTGGGCTGGTGGCAGCGCATGGTCTACCAGAACTGCGTTTCTCTTCCTGAAAGGGGCCTTTTCGTCGACCAAAAGTGGATTGACCTGGTTCCCGGACTCTATGACGACGTAGCCATTTTGCGTGAGCCGGGCTACAACGTGGCCTATTGGAATCTCCATGAGCGGCGCGTCACAATCAAAAACGACGATGTTTTCATCAACGATGAACCCTGTTACTTCTTTCACTTCAGTGGATTCAATCTAGGCAAACCTTCAGAGATTTCAAAACACCAAACCCGTCATAAGATGTCAGGGCTGGGCGATGGCAAAGAGCTTTTCCTGCGATATCGTGACCTAGTTGCTGCGAGCGGCTGGAAGCAGAGTTCCAAATGGCCATATACGTACGAGTATTTCGACAATGGCGTGCGGATCCCCAAAATTGCCCGACGATACTACTGGGGTTTAGGCGAGCAGGTCGTGCGCTACGGCAATCCATTCAACTGGCTGGGGAACATGGAAACAAGTGAGGCGCCCGCGGCGGATGCCAATGGGTTGCAAAAGCACGCGGATGAGCAACAGCAGCAAGCCGGCGAGAAACTGCCCTTTGGGGTGAACGTGGTAGGTTACGTTACGTCGGAAAAAGGAGTGGGTGAGGTTGCCCGTAGCAACGTGCGCATTCTACAGTCGGTGGGCGTACCTTGCATCGCCAACAGTTTCGTAGATACCGGCTCCAAGAACCTGGAGAGCCCTCCCAAAAACCTGCACAGCACGAATCCATACAGCATTAATCTGATCTGCGTAAATGCCGATCAGACACCGTATTTCGCGCAAAAGAACAAGGATTACCTTCGCGGGCGCTACAACATAGGTTACTGGCTTTGGGAACTTTCCGAATTCCCGGAGGAGTGGTACGGCAGTTTTGATTACATCGACGAGCTCTGGGTCCCGACCAAGTTCATGTATGACTGTTTGAGCGCAATTTCTCCCGTTCCGGTGAACCGTGTACCCTGTTCGATTGATCCTGAGACCAAGCCTTCGTCCTCCTGGGGGCGCGTCGAATTCGGGCTGAAATCCGATGAATTTGTCTTCTTGTTTCTCTTCGACTTCCATAGCTATATGGAACGCAAAAATCCGGTGGGATTGATCCGAGCGTTTAAACAGGCTTTTGGTAATCGCAAAGACGTAGTGTTGCTTATCAAGACCGCGCGCGCTGACTTCGATCCTACCGGCCGCAAGCTTCTGCAGGCTGAAGCCCGCGGCGCCAATGTGCGCTTTTTAGATGAAGTGCTGCCTCGGGAGGCTATCAATTCCCTGATCTCCGCTGCAAATTGCTATGTTTCTCTTCACAGGTCTGAGGGATTTGGTCTGACGCTCTCGGAGTCGATGATGCTCGGCAAGCCGGTCATCGCCACTGCATATTCCGGCAACATGGACTTCACGACCGAACAGAACAGTTTTCTGGTCCGATACAAACTACGGGAAATCGAGCAAAGTTACGGTCCGTATAAAGCCGGCTGGGTTTGGGCAGATCCAGATTTGGATCACGCAGCGGAACAAATGCGCTATGTTTTTGAAAACCCTGAAGCAGCCGCTAGAATTGCAGCGCGCGGGCGGGCTGATGTCATGGCCAACCTGCACCCGCGCATCCTGGGCGAAGAGGTGAAGGCGCGGCTTGAAGTTTTACAAAGAGAAAAAGAGGGGAACCTCGTCACAACTCGCTGACCCATAAAAACAATGTTTGATTCCATTTGTCGTTTAGCTCGCGAGAGTGATTATGACTTTCGGAGTAGTGCACAACCGGCCGATCCTTTGGCTTACCGGTTTGAAGAATGGGTGCCCTATTACAAGACCAAGTGGGCGATTACCCGAGTCCTCAAACCAAAATCAATTCTTGAAATCGGCGTTCGTTTCGGATATTCCGCCGCGGCTTTCCTGAACGGCTTTCCATCCGCAGAGTACCTGGGTATTGACCTGGATATCGATACTTTTGGTGGAACTTCGGGCGCAATCGAGTGGGCCAAAAAGATTACGTCTTCTTTTCGCGCTAACTTTTTGGTTGAAGACAGTCAACAAATGGAGCGCTTCCCGGGAGATGTTTACGACCTGATTCATGTTGACGGCCAGCAGGATGGGGATGGCACCTATCACGACATGCAACTTGCCGCCAAACAAGGACGGTACATTCTAGCGGATGGCTATTTCTGGACCCGGCAGAACTTTGCAGCCCTCAGTGAGTTCCTGTACCAGTTTCGGGAGCAAATTGAATATTACGGCGTGATTCCTGGGTATGCCGGCGAGTTGCTCATTCGAGTGAGAGACTCCTCTCTTGCCAGGCAAGAAAGCAACCAAGACGCCCAGAGCGCCAACAGCCTTGCGTTGCAGGGTACATATACAAGTGATTACTACTTGCATGATTGTGGGGGATATCTTCAGTACCGACAAAACCAAGGCAAGAATTTAGAAGATGTCCGTCTTATTGATGTAGCGGCGGTTGCCGGTCTGAAAGGAGGAGGCAGGGTCCTCGACCTGGGATGCGGTCGCGGAGAGCTTTCCTACTATTTCGCTCAAGAAGGCTTTGAGGTGACCGCAATTGACTACTCCGCTGATGCAATCAAACTGGCGGAAAAGTGTTTCGATGGCGATGAGGACTTAAAACGCAAAGTAGAGTTTATCTGCGGCGACGTGTGCACCGTCAAGCTGTCAGGCAAATATGATCTGGCAGTGGCCTCTGATTTGATTGAGCATCTTTCGCCAGAAGAGTTGGAAAAGCTTTACTCCAGGATTTCCGCGCATCTTGCTCACGATGGGTTTTTTGTGCTGCACACCTTCCCGAACCGCTGGTATTACCAGTATGAGTACGCGCGCAAAAGAAGAGTAGCTGCATCGGTGGGAGCATATTTGTCTCCGCAGCCGCGGAGCCGGTATGAACAGCTCATGCATATCAATGAGCAGTCGCCGCGGATCATGAAGAAAAGCCTGCACCGCCATTTCGCGCACGTGCTACTGTGGTTTGCGAAGCCGGAAGATCCGGTAAGTAATTTGCTTCGCAAATTCACGAAACAGGAATTGCGTGCTACGCCCGATCTGTTTGCGGTTGTCTCGCAATCCAGGGTCAAACCGGAACAAATTGCCGCACTTTTACAAACCCATCCATTGCACGATCTCAAGTTGAACGGTCTGAGCCTTGCCGCCGAGCAGGTTCCTGGGCAGGTTCATGCTAATTCCGATTTTCACGTCAAGGTAACGCTTAAAAATTCAACTAAGGCGCTCCTGAATAGCTTCATGCCAAATCCCGTCCGGATCAGCTATCACTGGCTGAACAGCCAGGGTTCCAATTCTATTGTTTACGACGGATTGCGCACGAATCTGTTTCCCGCTTTACGCCCCGGCCATACACGCGCTTATTTGGTAAATGTCCAGACACCCGCTCATCCTGGTTCTTATATTCTCCGAATGACCCTCGTACAAGAATTTGTGCGCTGGTTCGATGATCCACCGTTCAATCTCATGGCAGATCTCAGTGTCGTTGTGAAATAGAAATATGTGGAGACTTGCAGTCAGACTTTCAAAAGATCGAGACAAGGGGGCGCAATGGATTTACGAGTTTACAGCCTTACACCGGAACAAATCGAGAGAGCAACCCATTTGTTTGACTATCAACCTTATATCCTCTCTGATGATATTCAGACTGGCATAGCCTATGACTTTTTGTATGCAGCGGAGGATCCAAATCGCTACCTCGCCAATCGTCGATTGGTTTCTAAATCAACTTGGGAGAGGTTTGTTGCGGCAAACGCACAATTGCGCCAAATGTACGATGATTGGATTGATCAAATGTCGAGTCTTTGCGGCACCGAAAGCAGTGTTGCTGATATAGCCTGCAATACGGGTTACTTCCTCCACCGTTTCGCCTTGAAGGGACACCGTAAAACAGTTGGATACGATCGCCTGGACACTTCAGAGGCGATTCAATTTATCAACAAGCTAGTGGGAACATCCGTGGAATTTATTCACCAGAGTTATGATTCCTGGACCCATAAAATTCCAGGCTGCGCTCAGCACGATATTGTGATTGCTTCGGCAATCATGTTGCACCTGAGTGATCCGCTTTATTTTCTGCATTTCCTGGGGTCTATTACCAAAAAATGTTTGTTTTTGTTCACGCTGGTCAATGATTCGCCTGACCATATCATCCACTACATAACCGCTAACAAATTTTATAAGGATGACTTCCCGCTTTGTTTCGATAACCACTCCATTTCGTTTCCTCTTTTGACGTTGGGTCTTCAGCGCATGGGATTCACAACAATTTTAGAAATCCCCCATCGCCAGTCATGGCTGCCCTCGCATTGGTACAACCAATACAAAATGTTACTTTGTTTCAAACATTGAGTTTGGCGAGGGGGGGTGGAATTATCCAGGATCGGCAGCGTTGAGAAATAAAGCCGATGCCCATTTTTGAATGGCCCGAAACGGAACAAATCGCGTATTTCTTAAAATGCTGATTGAGTCCCGCCTATCCTAAGGTCTTACAATAGTGCTGCGTTGCGTCAATTCGTTCAGCGGCCACTTCATATGTGAAATTCAGCAAGTTGCCATGAGTCTGGAAGAGGGCGCTGGTTAGAATAAGATTCATGGAAGAGTGTTTTGTAGCAGAATTACGAATATCTTGAGGAATCTGAAAGATGAAAGAGCAAGCAACCACGGCGAAGCAGGAATCTATAAGACAAAAAATCAATAGCTTTCCCTATTGGTATCATCAGATCGAAATCGAACCAGGAATTAGCACCCCCGGTACTCACGCCAGCGCGGAAGCGTTGCAATTGCTGCAACTCCCCCAGGACTGCAGGGGGATGCGGGTCCTCGACATCGGAGCGCGCGACGGGTTCTTTTCTTTCGAGCTTGAGCGCCGTGGAGCAAAAGTGTTAGCGATAGACTACTTTGGTCCAACTATAACAGGCTTTGCGATCGCAAGTGAGTTGTTGCACTCCCGCGTACGGTACGAGGTTCTTAACGTGTATGATTTATCTCCTGCAACTCACGGGAAGTTCGATATTGTGCTGTTTCTGGGGGTCCTGTATCACTTACGGAATCCACTTCTTGCGTTGGACCGGATCTGGAACGTCTGCCGAGATCGCCTGTGGCTGGAATCACAGGTCATAGACAACGCATTTCTTAACATGTCAACCGGTGAAATGATGGCCCTCGATAAGATTGCCCCCTTAATGAAAGAAATGCCGATCATGCAGTTTTATCCCAAAGACGAGCTTAACAAAGACGGGAGCAACTGGTGGGCACCCAACCTTGCGTGTCTTACGGCCATGTTGGAAACGTGCAACTTCGTGGTGCAGAGGAAGGTTGTAAACGGAGGACGTGCAATCGTCGAATGTAAAGTTGGAAGCAATCCTGTAGTTGAACACCTGCGCTTCCTGGAACGTTCCACTGCAAATGGTGGGCACCCAACCTTAGGTACCTTACGGCAATGTTGGAAACGTGCAACTTCGTGGTGCAGAGGAAGGTTGTAAACGGAGGACGTGCAATCGTTCGAATGCAGAGTTAGGAAGTGATGTAGTAAAATACCTCTGCTCCCTGGTAAGCACCACTTCTTCACAAATACAATTATTGACGGGGCACTATGATTCGCAATCTTGCTAGCAGACTCTATCTGTCTACAAGTTCGATCCTCACCGCGCTAACTGGGCATGTACTAAAGGCATCGAGAATTCTGCTTGACAATCCGGCTCATAATTGAGTATAAAAGGGGAGCCTACTCTCCCCTCACAGAATGTCAATAAGTATATTCTGTCCCAATTTCGAAAATTTACGGAGGCTTAGAATGAACGTACGTGGGTTGTTACTTACTCTTTTTGTAGTATCGCTCTCGGTGTTCGCCTTTGCAGGTAGCGCATGCAATAAGGCGACCGTGCTCAATGGAGATGGCAGAATCCTGGACTTTGATTTTGTCGCTCCCACGAGTGCTAACTATTATCAGTTCAATGTGTCTGCGAACCACTCGTATTCTGTCGAAGTGCGTCAGGATTACGACGACCTGCAGTCGGGGACGCCGGATCTCACCACAGCGGCGTTTACAGACAGCGCCTGCTCTGTGGCCTTGGGAAATGCAAATACCCTCGCTGCTAACAATAACGTGCACCACACTGAAAACAACGACCCGGCGCTTCCTGCTAACTCGCAGCGTTTCAGCTTTACCCCAACTGCTTCAGGAACCGTATATCTGGCGGTTACAAACTCCAATGCCTCTACTGGCCGCTACGTTTCTATCACGGTGGCCGAGACGACTATTTTCTACAGTCGCTGGAGCACCTTCAGCGGCTTTTCGACGCAGTGGGCATACCAGAACACAAGTTCGCAGCCTGTTGCCGTCACCTTGACAGTTATCGATACGTTGGGGAGTCCCCTGATGAACCCTAACCCCATAGTTGTCTCGTTCAGTGTGGCCGCCGGCAGCGAAGTATTTCAGCTTACGCCGTCTACCGTCGCTGCTCCAGCGCAGCACGGAGGTCCTGCTTTTGCAACTACGGACGGACCTCCGGGAGCGGTACTGCCTGACTGCTATTTCATAAACGGCACTGCCACAATTGTTGTACCGTCCACGATTTCACCAGTGCGGCAATCCGCCCACTAAGCAAGGGCTAGTAAGGTCTCCGTAAATTTCTGGGAGATTGCGCGAGGAATTGACTTTTCCTCGCGCAATACCCGGAAGGGTGTGAGAAAAAAATATTATGGCGCTAATGAGATGGCGAAAAGTGGTTCTGAAGATATTTCTTTGTGGTTTTGCAAGCTGCAGCATGCTCATGGGGCAGACACAAGTTGCCAAATCATCCGATATTAGCGTTCATTACGTTTTCCCAAAATTAACAGTAGTCGTAAGCCAATCTTCCTCGTTGCAATCTGTTTTAAAAGAGCTGTGCCAGCAGACGCAGGCGGAATGTAGTGGCATTGAACAAACCGCCGGTTATAATGTCGCCTCGTCAACGCTTCGTGGAACTTGGAGCGAAGTTGTTGACCAACTGATGGAAGGAACTGCGCTGAATTATGCGGCTGGTCCGCCGTCAGCATCACTGGCGGGAAGGCTTATCATTCAGGGCCAACGAGTGGCTCTGCCTCCCCCAGCGAACGTGCCTCCGCAAGATTTCAACAACGCCACCATGGCTTCGGTTCCCACCATGGCTTCAACAAGCCCTGTTTCCACAGCTAGCGACAACACAATGTCAAATCAAGGCCCTGTCCCCAATGTCGGCGTTGCACCTGGAACAGGTGCACCTAGTTTTGGGGCCTTCGGAGGTGCAAGAGCTTCTTCTGGCGCCATGCCGGGGACCTTTGGAAATCCATTGACCAGCGAGATGCCTTCAAACCAATCTACAGAATTTGCTGAATTTCAGCCATTTCCCGATGCACACGGCAATTTGATTCCAACTTCGAAAGAGCCGGCGCAATATTTGCCATTTCCCGATGCACACGGCAATCTGATTCCAGTTAAACCAAACGATCCCGGTGGCTCTCCCTTTCCTGCATCAGCAATCCTATCCAGGCACTGATTATTGCTGGGTGCTTTCACTTCTGAAATTCTGCAAGCCTTCGCTTTGGTATCGCCCAGAATTCAATTTTTAACTCATTAATAACTGAACGGTGGAATTCCAGGAACCCTCACCCTCTTTCTGAAGCTGTCCCCAAGCCTGAGGTGTAGTATCAATAGCTGCCCTGGGTTATGGAGTTACCTTTACTGCAAAAACTTTCTTCGCCTTCCATTACTGTGATTATCCCTGCGCTGCGGCGGCCTGATCTCACGCAACGATGCTTGCGTTCTCTCGCATTACAAAAGGCGGCAGGGTTGGAAATCGTGATCGTGGAGAATGAAGCTCAGCAGAACACAATCTTTCATCTCGAAACCCTGCCTGTTGATTTTCCCTATCCGGTGCGCCAAATTCTCCTAGAGCAGAATCTCGGTACAACGGACTCCATTAATCGGGCGTTGCAGAATGTTGGCCCGGAATTTATTTTGCTGCTGAACAATGACGTAGAACTGGAACCACAATTTGCGACGCTGCTCGTAGAAAAACTGAAATCAGATTCCCAACTGGCATTTTCTACCGGCAAATTGCTCAATGCGCAGGAGAAAACCCGCTTCGACGGCGCCGGGGATGCGCTTTTACTGGGTGGCGGCGCCTATCGTCTTGGCCATCAAGATGTCGATAGCGGCCAGTTTGATCAGTCGGCGGAAGCCTTTGTGGGCTGTGGTGCAGCTACGCTCTACCGTCGCAGCGCGTTCGAGCATGCCGGCGGGCTCGATGGTGATTTCTTTGCTTACCTCGATGACGTTGACCTGGCCTTTCGGCTACAACTCGGCGGCTGGTGCGGGGCTTATGTGCCCAACGCTGTTGCATATCACATTGGCAGCGCAACGCTGGGCGATTCCATGCATCCGCGAATCGTCCGTTGGATGACACGCAACCAAATTCTGCTCCTGCTGAAGAATTATCCCGCGAGTGTGTTCTTTCGGCTACTGCCACGGATTTGGGTTTATCAATTTTTGTGGTTTCTGATGATCTTGCGTCGCGGAAATGCACTTTCTTACATAGGAGGCATATTTGACGCGGTGAAATTGCTGGGGAGCGTGCCTGGGAAACGCAAGCAGGTACAATCCCAGCGCAAGATTACCAGCACGGAGCTGATCCAGAAACTACGCGCCTCCGAAGCCCAAATCTATGCTTGGCACTGTACACGCGACGCAAAGATGAAGTCTGCATTGCTGCGCATCTATTTTGGATTATTCGGCAAGCCTCGGGCCATCTCAGGATAAACGCCCGCTGATTATTGAAATGCTATGATAACGGTTTCTGAAGCTGACCTTGTGCAAGCCGGAGCAAGCGTGCATGATCTCCGGGGGTGGAGAAGAGCCGGCACGTGAGAAGATAAACTCAAAACTCAAGAGGACTGTATGAAAGGCGTAGTACTAGCGGGTGGATTGGGAACGCGGATGATGCCGCTGACGAGGGTGACGAACAAGCATCTGTTGCCGGTGCACAATTTGCCCATGGTGTTTTATCCCATTCGGGCGCTGGTGAACGTGGGGATCACGGAGATCCTGATCGTGACTGGCGGGCACAATGCGGGAGACTTTCTGCGGCTGCTGGCCAATGGCAAGGATTTCGGATTGCAGCGGCTGAACTATGCCTACCAGGAGGGCGAAGGCGGCATTGCCGATGCGTTACGCTTGGCGGAGTACTTTGCCGAAGAGGATTCGATCTGCGTGATCCTGGGAGACAATATTATTGAGAACAATTTTGTGGAGAGCGCCGAGTGCTTCCAGCAGCAAGAGAAGGGGGCGCATATTATTTTGAAGGAAGTGCACGATCCGGAGCGTTTTGGTTGCCCGGAGATCGTGGAAGGGCGGATTATCGGCATTGAAGAGAAGCCCAAGCAGCCCAAGTCGAACTATGCCGTGACCGGGATCTATCTGTACGATAACGCGGTCTTCGAGAAGATTAAGACGCTGAAGCCGTCGCAGCGGGGTGAGCTGGAGATTACGGACATCAACAACATGTATCTTCGGGAGGGAACGCTGACGCACAGCATTCTGGAGGGTTGGTGGACGGATGCCGGGACCTTCGAGTCCCTTCGCCACGCCACGAACCTGGTGGCCGAGACGGGAGCCAATAAGCTGACGAAACCGGCAGCAGTGGCGAGGAAATAGAGTAAGTAAAAGGGAGAGGCATTGAAGATACTGGTCACAGGCGGGGCGGGATTTATCGGATCGAATTTTATCCGGCAGACCCTGCACAGCGGTAAGAATACCGAGGTTGTCAACTTCGACAAGCTGACGTATTCCGGGAACCTGGAGAACCTCGCTGATCTCGCAGAGAACCCACGGTACCGGTTTGTGCGCGGCGATATCGCCGATGCGGCGAAGGTGGCAGAAGTATTGGCCAACGGCTTTGATGCGATTGTAAATTTTGCGGCGGAGACGCATGTAGACCGCAGCATTGAGAACGCAGCCCCGTTCGTGCACTCTAACGTGATCGGGACTTTGACCCTGCTTGAGGCCGTGCGCCAGCATAAAACCAAGCTGTTTATCCAGATCAGCACGGATGAAGTTTATGGCAGTGCCGGGACAAAAGACAGCTTCACGGAGGACCAGATTCTGGATCCGCGCAGCCCATACTCGGCGAGCAAGGCAGCGGCCGATCATCTAGTGAACGCTTATATCCATACTTATGGAATCTCGGCCATCACGCTACGCTGCACCAACAACTACGGCCCCTATCAGTTTCCGGAGAAGCTCATCCCGCTGATGATTGCCAATGCGATAGAGGGAAAGCAGCTGCCCGTCTACGGCGACGGCATGCAGGAGCGAGACTGGCTCTATGTAGAAGATTACTGCCGCGCTATCGCCTTTGTGCTTGAGCGCGGAAAGCCCGGTGACGTGTACAACGTGTCTTCTGGAAGTCCGACACCGAATCTGGTTGTGATCAAGACGATTCTGAAGATGCTGGGCAAGCCGGAGTCGCTGATCCGGTTTGTGACGGACCGTCCGGGCCATGACCGGCGCTATTCGCTGGATAGCAGCAAACTGCGCCGCGAACTGGCCTGGAAGCCGGAAGTGGGATTTGAAGAGGGTATCGGCAAAACCGTGGATTGGTATCTGAAGAACAAAGTGTGGCTCGAGCGGGCGCGTTCGGGCGAATACCGCAACTACTACGAACGCCACTACACCCGCCGCGAAGAGACCTTTAGCAAGTAAAAAGCGTCTTCAACTTGCTTGCAGCCCTGCCTTCTTGCGCGTCTGCATATACTCTGCCAGTGCCTCCTGCCAGGGACGAAAGTCGCTGAACCCGACGCTGCGGTATGCCTGATTGTCGAGTACAGAATAGGCCGGGCGCTTTGCCTTGGCGGCATATTGCTCGCTGGTGACCGGGTTTATGACCGTATGTGTCTTCGCCAGACGAAAGCACTCACGGGCGAAATCAAACCATGAACATTCTCCCGTGCTGGTCATGTGAAACAGGCCTTGTGCTCCGGAAGGAAGCAAGCGAACCATGTGCCGGGCCAGTTCGCGTGTGCTGGTGGGCGTGCATACCTGATCGTTGACCACGCTTGGGGCTTTGTTGGCAGCCGCCAGCTTCAGCATGGTTTCCACAAAATTCCCGGTTTTGCTCTGGCTGCCTGCCAGCCCATAGAGCCCACATGTGCGAATGATGAGATGGCGAGTGCAGTTTTGTTGTACGGCAAGCTCCCCGGCAAGACGCGATTTTCCATAAATAGAGAGAGGTTTGGCCTCGTCGCGTTCCACGTAGGCAGAACGTTTTACTCCATCAAAGACATAGTCGCTGCTGAGCTGCACCAGCAGCGCATTCTGCCGTTGCGCGGCCTGTGCCACATTGCAGACCCCGCCCTCATTGACGGCAAACGTGGTTTCCGGTTCCTCCTCGCAGAGGTCTACTCGATGGAATGCCGCTGTGTTGATGATGCACTCGGGATGGGTGCTTGCGATTAAATTATCCACGGCGCGTTGGTCGCGGATATCGAGCTGCTCATGGGTCACGGGAATAATTTCGTAGCTCTTGCCGGCAGCCGTAAATTCGGCCTGCAGGTCACGGGCGAGCTGGCCGTTAGCCCCGATGAGCAAAATCTTCATGTTTGGCAAGATATCACGGCAGCTTCTAAGGTGTTGCCTTTCTAGGATAACCTTAGCCGTTGCTGGGGTATCATTCTGATAAAATTTATGTGTTTCATAGTGCTAGAGCATTTTCAGAGTGACCATAATTTCGTCTAGCATGAAACATCCCTGAGTGTTCAGACTAACTCCGAAAAATACTCTAGAGAATCGGGACATAGGCCAAAATTGTTAGAGCGACGCTCAAAATTGTTGGGATTGGGCTGTCTTGCCCATGATCTGGTGCTGACTGCGCTGGCCTTGCCGATTGCTTACCTGTTGCGCGTCTCTGTTCTTCCCAGGGTTCTTGACTCACATTTTCCAGCAGTCTATCCGCTGCGCGTCTATTTGCCTTTTTTGGCGGGAGTCCTTGTTACATGGTTTGTGGTTGGATTTCTGTACGGCATCTACCGCAAGGTAGAGCTGCGCAATCCTGCACAAATCGTCTGGGACGAAACCAAGCTGGTCGTCACTGGCATGGGGCTCGTGGCCGCCGGGCTATACCTGTTTCGAGCTGATATCAGCCGCAGTCTGGCTTTGACCTTTGGCGCTGTGAACTGGCTGCTTCTCATCACCGGCCGGCTCACAATGTTTTTCACCAAAGGCTCGCTGCGCCGAATTTTTGGACGTTATCACCATGTTCTCGTGGTCGGTACGGGCACCCATGCTCACGAGTTAGCGCGGCTGGTAGAGCATGCCGAACCACTGGGGCTGCGTCTTATAGGGTTTGCCTACCTTACCGAGCTTCCGCCCGCTCCCGCCGAAGACTTGCACAGCTCGTATAAGACCATTCCATTGGATCAAGTCCCGGACTTTATCCATGACCACGTTGTGGATGAAGTCCTGATTGCCGTGGAAAAGCAGGATTTGGATTGCATTGAACCCCTGGTCTTGCACTGTGAACGTGAAGGCGTCCGCACGCGGGTTCATCTGAATTTCCTCAAGGCCACCAGTTCGAGCGTGCATCTGGAACATCTCAATGAGTTTCCTCTACTCACTTTTTCCACCGGCCCGCAGGATGAGCTTCAGCTTTTAGCCAAGCGCGTTGCCGATCTTGCCCTGGCTCTTTTTCTGTTGATTGTGCTCGCGCCTCTCATGCTGGTGATTGCCTTGCTCGTGCGCTTTACCTCCTCCGGTCCAATTCTTTATCGTCAGACGCGTTGTGGATTAGGCGGCAGGCGCTTCACTGTGTTGAAGTTTCGCTCAATGGTGCAGAATGCAGAGCAATTGCGCCCTGGAATGGAGCATCTCAACGAGGCTGATGGCCCGGTCTTCAAGATAGCTGACGATCCCCGCGTTACTCCTATCGGGCGCTGGCTCCGCCGCACTAGTCTCGACGAGCTGCCGCAGCTTTGGAACATCCTTCGCGGCGATATGTCTTTTGTTGGTCCTCGTCCGCCTATACCCGAAGAGGTGGAAAAATACGAGTCATGGCAGCGGCGGCGGTTGCGTATGCGTCCGGGGCTGACCTGCCTGTGGGCGCTCGAAGGCCGCAGCCAGCTCAACTTTGACCGCTGGATGCAGCTCGATCTCTCCTATATTGACCGGTGGTCGTTGTGGCTTGACGCGCAAATCTTTCTGAAAACAATTCCGCATGTCCTGTTCGGCCGGGGCGCATGGTAGGGTCGGAATCGCCGCAAGTTTCCGTTCTTCTGGTTACTTACAATTCTGCGGAATATCTGGCGCGATGCCTGGAATCATTGTTGCAGCAGAACTATCCCGCGCTGGAAATCATCATTGTGGATAACGCATCCACGGATAAAACCAGAGAAATACTCTCGCAATTCACCCCGCCTGCTGGGATCAATTCGACGGTTAAGTTAAATGCAGAAAACCGGGGGTTTGCTGCCGCTCAGAACCAGGCAATTCGCGAGGCGCACGGCGCATGGCTGCTTTGCTTCAACCCCGACGTGACTTTACGGTCAGATTTCATCTCCCAACTGGTCTCAGCTGTAACGCAACTTGCTGTGACAGGGGAGAAAGAAATCGGCGCAGTGTGCGGCAAGCTGCTCCGTTGGTCGCCAGGGGAACAAACGGAATTTACATCCATCATTGATTGCACAGGAATGTATTTCACGCGCAACATGCGCCATCTCGATCGAGGCGCTGAAGGAACCGATCACGGCCAGTATGAGCGCGCGGAATATGTATTTGGCGCGAGCGGCGCAGCAGCGTTATATCGCCGAGCCATGGTGGAAGATGTGAGCATTGATGGAGAATTTTTCGATGAAGATTTTTTTGCCTACCGCGAAGACGCCGATTTGGCCTGGCGGGCTCAGATTCTGGGCTGGAAGTGCCTTTACGTTCCGGCTGCGGTGGGCTGGCATGTGCGCCGCGTTACCCCCGAGCGGCGCGAGCTGTTGCCGGACCTCATCAACTGGCATTCGGTAAAGAACCGGTTTCTGATGCGAATCAAGAATTCCTCAGCCTGGCTCTTCCTGCGTTTGTTCTCTCCCGTAACCGTACGCGATCTCATGATCGTGGGCTATGCCGCGCTGCGTAACTGGCGGCTATTCTCTGCACTTTTTTATCCGGTTCGTCATGTCCGCCGGCTCTGGCGAAAACGGCAATGGATTCAATCCAGGCGCAAAATCTCAGACCGCCAATTGTTACGCTGGTTCTGCAATCGGCCACGGAGCGAACCTCTGGCAGACAACAAAGAGTAGATTATTTTGGATTTGCTCTTAACATCCGGCTCTCTCGCCATCCATCGCCTCCAACCATGCCTCTCCGCTACACGTTAGGGTGAAAACTAACGTAAAATCTAAGAATATGCCCAAGTTCACCGGTTTGCTCTTCTTTGGTTTTTTTCTGTTTTTGTCCGCGTTTGCTTATGGGCAAACCACTCCTAGCCCCGCTGCCACCCCCACGCCCTCAAACGATAGCGCGGCCCCCGCCTCGAAAACCGCGGACTATTCCCAGGAAGCGGTTGTGTATGAGTCCTATCACACCGTGGAACGCTTCGAGAGTGATGGAACCGGCAAAAAGAATGTGACCGCGCGTATCCGCGTGCAGAGCGAAGCCGGCGTGGATCAGCTTGGTCAACTCGTCTTCGGCTACAACGCTGCCAGTGAGAAGTTCGACATTGATTATGTACGGGTCCGCCGCGCCGACGGATCGGTTGTGACCGCCACGCCCGACGCCGTGCAGGATATGACCGCTCCCGTGTTGCGTGAAGCGCCGGTGTACACCGATTACCGCGAAAAACACGTTACCGTGCCCGCGCTTCGGCCTGGAGAGATCCTGGAATACTCCATCACTACGACCACGCACACGCCGCTGGCGCCGGGGCAATTCTGGCTGGAATATGACTTCGCCAAACATGGCATCTTGCTCGACGAGCAATTGGAAGTCAACGTTCCCGCGAACAAAAAGATCAAACTTAAAAATAAAGACGAATACGCTCCCAAGATTTCGCAGGAGGGAGACCGCAAAATTTACACCTGGAAGAGCTCGCATCTTGACCAGGAGGAAGATGACGATTCTTCTTCTTCCGCCGCCGATAAAAAGAAAAAGAAGAAACATACTTACAAAGATGAAATATCGGATGTAGAGCTGACCACTTTCCAGAGTTGGGAAGAGCTTGGGCGCTGGTATGCCAGTCTGGAAAAAGACCGCATCACACCCACGCCCGAGATCAAGGCCAAAGCCGCAGAGTTGACCAAGAATGCGCAGACCGACATCGGCAAGATACAAGACCTCTACGATTACGTAGCCAGGAACTTCCGTTACGTGAGCCTTTCGCTGGGAAGAGGACGTTACCAGCCGCATCCTGCCGGTGAAATCCTCGCCAATCAATATGGCGATTGCAAAGACAAACACACGCTGTTGAGCGCCATGTTGCGCGGCATTGGCCTCAGCGCAAATGCCGTACTGATTGATAGCTCGCGCAAGCTCGATGAAGACGTGCCTTCGCCTTCGCAGTTCGACCACGTCATCACAGTTGTGCCTCTGGGTAAGCAGATGCTTTGGATGGATACAACCTCTGAAATCGCTCCCTTTCAGTTGCTGCTGAGTCCTCTTCGCGCCAAGAAGGCGCTCATGATTCCTCAGGATGGGGCGCCTAAAATTGTAGAGACCCCTTCCGATCCTGCCGTACCCAACTACCAGATTGTTGAACTGGATGGCAAAATTTCCGACCTGGGAAAGCTGGATGCGCACGTTCGTATGGAATTGCGCGGTGATTCTGAGGTGATGCTGCGCTCTCTCATGCGCCGCGTCCCGCGCAGCAAGTGGAAAGATGTAATGAAATATGGAGCGGCAACACAGGGGCTCGATGGCGAAGTTTCCAACCTTCAACTGAGCGACCTGGAATCCACCAACGAACCGCTCACTGTCGAATACCAGATTGCAGTCGCGAACTTTTTCGATTGGTCCGGGAAGCAGACTGAGATCGAGCTGCCCACGTTAATGCGTTTCTCGCTTCCTAATGCTGATCCAGACCCCGATCCGGAAGACGACCCTATCCCCTTCGGCGGTCCCATTGAATTTACTACCCGTTTTCACTTGCTGCTCCCGTCAAAATTCACTCTGGGTTCAATGGTGCCGGTAAATTTGGTGCGCGATTACGGTGAATATCACTCTACCTATAAAACAGATAATCAAAGTGCAAATGGTCAACGCAAGATTTCCATCAAAGTGCGCGAACTGCCGGTCACCCGCTCGCGCGATTATCTTGCGTTTCGCCGCGCCGTGGAATCCGATGGCGATCAAAAAATCTCACTGGAGAACGTGAGTGCCAACAACAATTCGACGCCAACTGTTCCCCAAACTGCAAAAGCAGAAGATCTGGAAGATGCCGCCCGTTCGGCGATTGAGGCGCAGCATTATGAGATCGCAGTAACGCTGCTGAAACGCGTCGTCGAGCTTGAGCCCAAGCACGCTGATGCCTGGCTGCAACTGGGCGTGGTGTACGGAATTCTGCGCAATTTTGATCTTTCGGAACAGGCCTTCCATAAGCAGATCGAGCTCAACCCCTATGATGATCGCGCTTATGGCGGTTTGGGTTTGACCCTCTTTCAGCAGGATAAATTCGACGATGCTATTTCTGCCTATCGCAAGCAACTGGAGATCAATCCTCTCGATCTCAGGGCGCATTCCATGTTGGGGACGATTTATTCCAACCGCCACCGGTGGACTGACGCCGCTCCTGAATTCGAGCAGGCCGTCTCGCTTCAGCCCGATAACGCCCTGCTGCGCGCTGAACTGGGCAGCGCATATCTCAACATGGACTTGGCCGATAAAGCTTTGGCCGCTTTTGACAAGGCCGTGCAGTTGGACCGCTCTCCTGAGATTTTGAACGACGTGAGTTACGAGCTTACGGAGAAAAATGTTCATCTCGATCGCGCCCTGCAATATGCCCAGAGCGCAGTGGATGAAACCGCCACCCGCCTGCGCACGGTAACTCTGGACCATCCCGAGATGACAGAGATCGCGTTGGTGAACAGCCTGGCTTCTTATTGGGATACGCTCGGCTGGGTGTACTTCCGCCAGGGAGAGTTTGACCGGGCAGAGAAATATATTCGGGCCGCCATGGGACTTACCCAGCACGGCGAGGTCATTGATCACCTCGGGCAAATCTACGAAAAACGCGGCAAAACCGACGAGGCCATCCACTGGTATGCCGTTGCACTGGCGAGCCCGCATCCCAGTCCTGATACACGCGGCCGGTTGGCCAAACTGGCAGGCGGTGACGGCAAGGTTGATCCAATCGTAAAAAAATATAAAGACGAGTTGGCCAAATTGCGGACCATTCCTTTGGGCAAGGTTCTGCCCCAGGATAAGGATAAGGCGCAAAGTGCCACCGCTTCCGACCCCAGTGGCGACTTCCTTCTCCTGGTTTCTACTTTAGGGCAGACTGAGGATGCAAAATGGGTCCGGGGCAGCGAGGAATTGAAGAGTCTCAGCAGCAAGTTGCGCGCAGCCAATAACAACATGACTTTCCCTGACGGAACTCCGACCAAAGTGCTGCGACGCGGCACCGTGCAGTGCTCCTCCCACACCGGCGAGTGCAGCCTGGTTCTGATGGATTCCGATGCGGTCAACGCAGTGGATTAGGCGGATTGATTGGTGTTCATCAGCGGCGGAACATTGTTTATTTTGCCGAAATCTGAAACGAATCCCGCACATTGAAACTAAACTGAGGATTATTTCCTTCCAGCTTGAACATCTCGAAATTCAGCTTGTCGTGGTCAACAGTGATCCTGCAATAGTGGTAGGTAGGTCCAGGCTGGTTGTAAAAATCATCAGGATGCCGCTGTACCGTGTAGGGAGTGGCGCCCCCGCCTCCGCTCACGATGTACATCACGCCGTTGTGCTCATAGCGCTCGTAGTTGTGCACATGGCCGGCAATGACGATGATCCTGGCGTGAAGCTGCTTCTGCTGCGATTCAAACAGCTCAGCCAGGTGCTGCTCCGATTCTCTCGCCGCATGTCCTCCAAAAAACAGATGGTCCGTAGATCGCGTATAGGGCGGGTGATGCATGGAAAAAATAATAAATTGCACATCGGCAGGCACGTTGTCGAACTCTGAAACGATCCAGTTCCACTGCGGGCTGCCGGGCTTGTCATCAGATTCGGAGTCTAACGTCAGCAGCAACACATTTCCATAATGCACGGAATACCAACGCCGGCCTTGTAAGTACGGAAATTGTTGCAAATAGTTGTGGACTTCACTGTCATCCTTGATCTCATGATTGCCTATGGCAGGCAATACCTTGATTTGAACGTCGCGCCAAGCCTGCGTCTCTTTGGCCAGTCGCCGCGGCTGCCGCCCTTATAGACAAGATCGCCATTCACCACCAGAAGATCGGGCTTTTCCGCGGCGATGCGCGCAATTAAGACCCGTCGCCGATTGGGATCTGTCACAAAATGATTGGAAGGATGGGTAGTCCGCAAATCTCCATAGGCAACCAGGGTGAAAGGATACTGTTTAGGCTGGGCAGCAAAGAGTTGTTCATCTCCCGGCTTGACCGCAATCTGGGCCTTCAGTTTTGTCGGCGGAAGTAAGGCTGAGAGCAAGAAAAACACAGCCGACCAAAAGATCTTTGACCTCATCATTCCCAATTAAACATTGATCTGCAGTCCATAGACGCTATTGAATCCATCGGAGAGCGCCTCGTACAGCGTCGGATGAGCATGAATCGTGAACATCATGTCTTCCACAGTGGCCTCAAGCTCTATGGCGGCAACCGCCTCGGCAATTAATTCCGTCGCTTGCGGTCCGATGATGTGCACGCCCAAGATCTCACCGTACTGCTCATCGGAGACCACCTTCACAAACCCTTCATGCGCACCAACGATTGTTGCCTTGGAGTTGCCCAAAAAGGGAAACTTGCCCACTTTAACTTTGTGTCCGGATTCGCGTGCCTGCGCTTCCGTCAATCCTACGCTGGCAATTTGCGGTTCGCAGTAGGTTGCGCCGGGAATATGGTTGCGGTTCAACGGCTTCGCAGGTCTGCCGGCAATCTTAGAGACCGCCACGATTCCCTGCATAAAGCCCACGTGCGCGAGCTGCGGAAACCCGGCAATGATGTCGCCGGCCGCGTAGATACCCGGCTCTTCCGTCTGCATCCATTCATTGGTCTTAATGAATCCGCGGTCAGGCTTGATTTTGGTTTTTTCCAGACCAATATTGTCGGTGCGCGGCGCGCGGCCGATGGCGATGAGCACCTTGTCCGCTTCCAGCGCCTGCGTTTTGCCCTCGGAGTCGGTATAACCCACCTTCACTCCGTCTTTGGTCTTTTCAATTTTCTGAACTTTTACACCTACATTGCTCTTGATGCCGCGCTTGGTGAAGGCCTTCAGCAGCTCCTTGGAAACTTCTTCGTCTTCCACCGGAACTAGCCGCGGCAGCGCCTCCAAAATCGTCACATCCACGCCAAAGGAGTGGTAGATGGAAGCAAACTCCACGCCTACAGCACCCGCTCCAATCACGATCAGAGATTTTGGAATCGCGTTGAGACTCAGGACTTCGATGTTGGTCAAAATGCGCGCGTCTGGTTCGAGCCCAGGAAGCATGCGCGCCTCTGAGCCCGTGCTGATGAGGATATTTTTCGCTTTGATGAATGTGGTTTCGCCGGCGGCGCCGCCTCCGCCCTCGGTAAAAACTTCAACCGTATGCACGCCGTCTTTGGCCGGCCCGGTCAGCCTTCCGTAACCGTTGACGGTTGCAACCTTGTTTTTGCGCATCAGGAACTCCAGGCCCTTGGCGTGTTTGAGCACAATCTTGTTCTTGCGCTGCTGGATAGCGGCCCAATTCAGCGTGGGTGCGGTCACGCCTTCGATGCCGAATTCTTTGGCATCTTTGAGGTGGTCCCATATTTCGGCGTTGAACAGCAGTGCCTTGGTGGGGATGCAGCCCACATGCAGGCAAGTTCCGCCCAGCAGCTCGTCTTTCTCGATCAGGCAGGTCTTCAGGCCATATTCACCGGCACGGATCGCGGCGGTATATCCCGCCGGGCCGCTGCCGATAATGGCTACGTCATAAATTGTCTCAGGCAAAGTTGTGCTCCGATGTGCTCACTGTATTAGATGTAGCAACGCAAACTAACGATTGTAAAACACAGGCGGGGGGATGGGAAATCAGCAGCATCATCAGCGCTGCTGAACGAGGGTCACTTCATGCGGTGAACGCGCCCGTTTGAACATCAAAAAGCCACCTGCCTTGCGCTGGGCAGCCTTTTTCGACATAAGTACTCTTGGGAACATCGATGATAGCCTCCCCGGCATCGTTGACCCCGGCGAAGTCCTCGAAATAATCACACGATGGCAACTGTTCGAGGATTTCTTCATTCAGCTCTCGGAAGTGAACAGACTTGGTCTTCGCGTCATAGATTACGGGCCGGTGTCCTGTGTAGTCACCGGCTGCCCACCAAAAATCTGCGGCCAGTTTTGTTTCGTCTTTCGAGACCCCGACCATCTCCACGCCAACCAGGCCATCCGGGGAGTCGGAATACTCCTTCGCTAATGCGAATGGCCCGGTACCTTCGGCCACAAAAAGTTTGTACACGACTTCACAGGAATTTCCATCCGTGTCGTCTGGGGGCCGGCTCAGCCTGACCGTGGCATAGGCTCGGATACTGCCCGACGGAGTAGCAATAGTAGCCGTTTTGCGCGTTACGGCTTGTCCTGCTTTGAGTTCATCACACTCCATCGGCTCGGTTGCACGCGCTTTCCGCTCCCCAACAGCAGTAGCAGTTAGAGTTAGCAGCAGCATCGCTCTGATGATTGCATTTCTCATGGTCAGCGTTAGAAGTGAATGGTTGTTGCCGTATACGCTAGGCACTTTACTTCAACAAATAGAAAACATCGGTGCGGAGCTTCGCCGGGTCATCGTCCCAGTCGCCGTAGACCTCCCAGAACGGCATGACAAATTGACGCTGGTTCTGCTTGCACCATTTGCGCACCGCTTCATGCGCAGGGCCAAGCTGATTGTATGGACCGAAGTGCGAAGTTCTTGCGACAGGCCCCGCGGGCGTGGCTGAGCAGACTACCTCTATCGAGCCCGCACCCTTTTTCGTCCCAATAGATTGCGACGTTGTGACCATCTCTTCGGAACTCGCTATGCTCTTTTAAAAAAGCCCACGGACGCGAGAGCAGGTCTCCAATCTCTCGCGAGATCATTTTGAATGTAGTGCGCTGTCTGCAAGCGGCAACAAGCTGCTCTGCCGCCGTCTCCACTGCGACTTGGTATTCCACCTACTCTCCCTTAGATTCTTTAATTGATGGGTCACCGCTTCAGCAAATCCACCGGCTCGCGCACATCCGTCACCCGGAAATACTGCTTCAGTGCAGGATAGCGCTCAACTACAGCCTCATACATGGCATAGGCCACATTGCGATAGGAAAAGTGTCCGGCCGGTGTGGTGCGCAGTTCCGAGATGTAGACTGCCTCGGCGAAATCCATCTTGAAGAGCGTGCGCTTACGATAAGCCATCGGTAGCGCGTAAACCGAAGCTGTCGCGCCGTGATTCGTGGCTAATGCAGTGGCAGACTCAGCAGCACGGCGCATGGTTTGCTGGTAACGCGGTTCGAGCCCGGCGGAGATCAAATCCTCAGGCGTGTCATATCCATGGAGAGCGGTAAACTCCTGGCCAATCTGAATGCAGCGCCGGTGGCGGTGCATATCGCGGAATCCGCCCACATCCATCAGGATGTCAAAGCGAAACCTCTGCCCCGCCGAGAATGCGCGTAGCAACTCGTCGTGCTTGCCGCGATGTTTAGCGCCGAGTTCGATGATCTCTTGTCGTCGCGCCGCACTTAAGCCGGTCACTCGCTCGCGGACCTGCCGATAGGAATAATGGCAATGCTCATAAAGCAACGTGGTGGCAAGTTCGATTTCGAAAGGTTCATCGTCGAGTAAATCAACGGGGTTAGCAGTCTTGATCTTCTCTCCTGCCAAAATCTCAGCAGCAGCATGCCGTAGCTCTTTTCGCGTCGAGATCTCATACTGGTTGGGATCAGCATACTTCACCAGCGTCGGCGACACTCTGACATCCTTCAACAGGTTCTGCTGCGCCAAGTTGCCCAGTTCCTGATTCATCGTCTTGATTTGATCTACCAGTGCGCTCCATGCCTCCTGGTTCACGTTGTACGCGGGTTCGCTTGCCGCCTGCTTCAATAGCCGGCCCAAGTTCTGCACTTCGGGATACTCACTCGAAAGCAGGCGTGAAATCTGCGTCTCCAGCGTGCGCGCATTCATGATCTGGCCCAGGGAAGTGTTGGTTCCCAGCGGCAGCAGATAACGCGAGATATCAAAGGCGCGGGCCTTCAGCGTGCGCTCGTAAGCTTCCTGTTTCATGGCTTCAGGTCTCGGGGTGCGCTCTGTCAGCCACTTCCACATGCTTTCGGAGAGAGTTTCGTACTCCGTAAAAAGAAACTCAATAGTTTCGCGGTAAAGCTGCAAGGCGTCTGCATCCTCGCCGAAATCGGGGATGGTATAGCCGCTTTTGCGGAAATCCTGATAGCGCGTCGAGCGCTCCTGGCCGTCCCAGCGTTGCTCATCCACCAAAATGATGGCGGCAATCATCGAAAGCTTTTCGATGGCGAAGGCAACATGGGCCAGGTCGGCAATCGAGCGGTGGCCGTATTGGAAATAAAAAGTGTTGAGAAATTTTTCGGCCTTCTGCTCGTTGATCTCATGCAGCGACTCCTTCATGGAGAGCGCCGAACGCGAGTATTTGGCCATGGCATAGGCTTGCACCTCAGGTTCAGCGCCGTACACGGCATAGACATTGGTGGCCGGTTGGTGGTTATTAGAAGAGGGCTTCTGGTCCGACATCGGTACCAGAAATGTTAGCAGCAGTTCTGGACGTAATACGAGCAAATTGTTATGGCGAATCTGCAGACTGGCTGGACTTCATCGAAGTTCTTGGACGGTTCTTTGAATTCTTTTGTTAGCGTAACTGCAATGAACAAAGGTTTTTGTTATGAGAATTCCCTTTGTTATAAGAAATCCCTTTTGTAAAGATTTGTATTTTCTTTGCTGGAAATTACTGAAGTAACTTCCCCTCGGGGCCAAAATGCGATAAATTAGATAATTCATTACATACATGCGAAACAGCTATACTATCTCGACTTTATTCTGTGTACTGTTGGTGTTAGCGGGCAGTGCTATGACTTGGGCGCAGGCGGAAGCCGTCGCTCCAACCTCACAATTCCTTCCGGCATCAATCTTCTCCTCGCCCACGGCCCTGCCGCGCATGGCGCCGGAGTTAGCGTTGTCTACGTTTGATCAGCGCGCCGACCACCAGTTGAGTGATCTGCCTTCGTATTCGGCTGTGACCCGCATCTCGGCTGAACTGCCGCAGAGCAAGCAGCGGGCGGTGTTCGAATTGGAGCGCCACTATGCTGCTCCCAAGACCTTGCAATTTGTTCCCGTGCAGTTCTCGGGCGATGGTTTTGTGAAGCACAACGTCATCAACCGCGTGCTGCAGCAGGAAGTGGATAGCACCGAAAAACAGGATGGCGCGCAAACCGCCATCACCGAGCGGAATTACAAGTTCACGTATAAAGGCGATTCGCAAATTGAAGGCCGGGCCGTGCACGTATATCAGGTGAAGCCATTGGCCAATCTTCCCGGATTGTTCAAGGGCCACGTCTACCTGGATGTATTGAGCGGTGCGCTCCTGCGGGCAGAAGGCAAGCTGGTGAAGTCGCCGTCATTTTTCATCAAGAAAATTGATTTCGTCACCGACTACGCTGACCTGGATGGATTTTCACTGCCCATTCACGTTCACTCGGTAGCAGATACGCGCCTGGTCGGTCATGTTGTGATGGATATCTCTACCACCGGGTACAGCTTTGCCGGCAGCATCACAAACGCCAGCCCCACAGGGACCACGACTGGCAGCAGCTCTACGGTTATCGTTACCCCTACGCCAATCGTCTCAACCAGCACGGAATAAAATCCGGATAGCTTGCGTAAGAACTCAATTCTAGTTCGATCTTTCGGAGGGGCACAGCTTTAGCTGTGCCGCAAGTTTGTTGGGAAATCATACTTCTTCACTGCCGTAGGCTGGCGCGAAGCGAAGCGCCTAAAAATCCCTTTTTTTCCGCAAGGCCTTTTAACCATGAGGGCGAACGAACACCAACTCCAAAAATGCTCTGATTATTTCACCTCAAACTTGCTCTCGTGGATAAGGTTGCTATTCCCGTTGTTGTCAGTGACTTCATATTGCAAGGTATAAGTTCCAGGTTTGATGTCTGCGGGCAAGTCAAGATATCCGCTGACCTGCAGAAAGAAATTTGCCGGATGGTACACATAGGCGTCATTCAAGCTCTCCCAATCCGGTTTGTTGAGTAAGAGGCTTCCATCCGGTTCAAGCAGCTTATAGGCGATGTGCAGGTTGACGTGGTCATCGCGGAATTGCATTCCCAGCAGGCGGAAGCTGTAATAGACGCTCTCTCCGGCGTGATACTCGGCAGGCGCAATGGGTTCACCCTGTTTGCTGCGGGTAAAGTGAAAATCCCGGACCTCGAGTTTGACCGCGGCCAGCACCGGCGTGGCGTTTTCTACGGTAAAAGCTGAAGCAAAGTCTTGCCCGGAATTGGCCACATTGTCCTGAGCATGGATGTTGATTTTATAAATCCCGGCCGGAGCAAATGGCGGCAAATGGATCCGATAATTTGCCTGGATCGGAACTCCGGCGCCTTTGGATGCTCCCGTGACCGTATTTTCCCAGGGATGGTCCAATGCCAGCCCGTTGGGGTCCGTGCAGGTTACGCGGATTGCGACCGCGATGTTGCCCTGCGGATTGCTGCCATAGCCGGTCAACTCATATTTGGCATAGACGTCGTCTTCCGCTTTGTAAACCGAGCTTGCCCGTGGTGCGACGCTGTTTCCATCAGTGAAAGTGAAGTTCTGCAACTTCAGGTTGCCGCTTTGCACCACGGGAAGAGTGGCCGAGCCGCTCTGCTCTCCACGCGCTCCCGAGTCAATTGCGCCACCGGCGCCCATGGCAACATGCAGACTGATGCTATGCATGTTGCGATATTGGCGATACACTTGCCAGCCAATGGCGCCAACTGCAGCCAGATAAAAAATCACTCCCGCCAGGGTAAAGAGAACACTTTCTCGCAAGATCACTACTGTTCCTGCCATGCGGTCGCCGATCCGCTGCCGTTTCGCGGAAAATATCGCGAATATCCACCCCAGCAGATAAAACGCAGGCAGAACATCCAACAGACGCGCCAAGGTGCGGATAAACGCCGCCCTGATCCCCGCGCCTTCACCGCTTACCCGCCGCACCTGAATGCCAACAGACGCTTTGCCTAGAGTTGCCCCAAACAAGGCTTCCATGAGCCAGAAGTAGAGCGCGGCAATAATAGCAATGCCCACAGTTGCGGCCAGGAGCGGCGTGCCCGTTACATTTAAAGATCCACCGGGTTGCGGCCCATTCCAGCGGTTTGCACCCCAAATCAGGGCCAGCCACCAAAGTGCGGTCAGCAAAATCGAGTCCAAAATCAAGGCTCCCAGGCGTCGCCACAAGCTGGCTATCCCATAGCCGGCCATGAGCATGGTTGATCCATCGGTATGAAGCTCGCCAGAGACGACGGTTTCTGCTAATTCTTTGCCGCAGTTCACGCACGTGGATGAGCTGTTGGGATTTCGGACCCCGCACTTAGGACAATCCATGGATCTTCCTCCGGAACCAAACTCGATACTACGACTAAACCCGGCATTTTATCGTATTGAGACACCTTTTAAGCTCCAATAGCGCGATCAAAGCGTCAAAGAAGGAAGCAAGGTTTAACTGAGGACTAACCACTGACCACTGAGGACTGCTTCATGGTATGCTGGCGCTACCACGGCCACGAATCCAGCAGCAGATGAAATATCTTTACTCAGAACTTCCCGCCGTCCAGGTAGCGGGAACCCGGCTGGTGGGACGGGTGGTCTTCGGGCTCCTTGTGCTCGCCGCCGCGTTGGTAGGCGCCTTCGCGGGTCTGTTGATTGTCTATTCCACCGACCTTCCTCAGGTCAGCGAGTTGGAGCATTACCGCCCCAGTTCCATCACTGAGTTGTACGACGACCAAGGCCGCGAGATCGGATCATTCGCCATCCAGAGGCGCCTGATCGTGAATTATGAAGACCTGCCCAAGGTGCTGCGCGAAGCCGTAATTTCCATCGAAGACAAGGATTTCGAGCGCCACTGGGGCATTAATTTGTGGCGCGTGTTGGGCGCGTTTTATCGCGATATTGCCACGCATCGCAACATGCAGGGCGCATCTACGTTGACTATGCAGCTTTCCCGCAATCTGTTTCTTTCGCAGGAGCGCACGATGTCGCGCAAAATGCAGGAGGCCATGCTGGCCATCCAGATCGAGCGGCGTTTTACCAAGCCCCAGATTTTTACCATGTACTGCAACCAGATTTACCTGGGACACGGCGTCTACGGCTTTGAAGCCGGTGCCGAGTATTACTTCAACAAACATGCGAAGGACCTGACGCTCGAAGAGGCTGCCGTGCTCGCCGGATTGCCCAAGAGCCCGACAGAGTATTCGCCTATACTCCATCCCGACCGGTCGTTGGCGCGCCGGAACCTGGTGATCAACAATATGCTGGAAGACGGCAAGATCACCGCCGAGGAAGCCAACAACGCCAAGGCGGCCCCGCTCCGGCTCAATGTTAACGTGCCCCCGAATAATCTTGCCCCCTGGTTTGCCGAAGACGTGCGCCGCTATTTGGAAAAAAAATATGGCAGCGACCAGGTCCACCTGGACGGCCTGCGCGTTTATACCTCCCTGGACATGGATTTACAAAAGGTAGCTACACAAGCTGTTCTCGATGGCGTGGCCGCCTACGAACGCCGCCATGGCTGGAAGGCGAAACTGCAGAACGTGATCGCCATGGGCCAGAAGATGTCTGAATATGAGCATCCCGATTGGAACAATACCATTGACGTAGGCAGCTACGAGCACGCCCTGGTTACCTCGGTGACCGCATCTTTGGCGACGGTGAAGTTTGGCCGCTACACCGCAGCTTTGGGCCCAAGCGATGTTTCCTGGACGGGCAAACGCTCGCCCCTGCAACTCTTCAAAGTGGGCGATATCGTATACGTGAAGGTTTTGTCCCTGGGTCCTGACAGCAAAGCCGGCGTGCGTCTGGAGCAGAACTCGGGCGCGCAGGGCGCGCTGCTGGCCATAGACAACGCGACCGGCGACATCAAGGCCATGGTAGGCGGGCTCGATTACGAGGAATCCAAATTCAACCGCGCAACCCAGGCTTTGCGCCAGGTGGGTTCGTCGTTTAAGCCCTACGTTTATACCGCTGCTGTGGATACAGCCGGGGCCACGCCCGACGACATGATTCTGGATGCGCCCACTTCTTTTATCACCGGCTCCGGCGTTTACACGCCGCACAACTACGACGGAAAATTTGAGGGCAACATTACTCTGCGCCATGCGCTGGCCGAGTCACGCAACATTCCTGCGCTGAAGCTGGCCGAACGCGTGGGCATGAAGACGGTGATCGAATACGCCCATAAATTCGGAGTGACCTCCCCGCTGCCGCCGTATTTGCCGGTCGCGCTCGGCGCTGCCGAAGTAACTCTCTACGAACAGACCGCAGCGTTTTCCACTTTCCCCAACGATGGGGTGCGCGTCACCCCGCGCTACATCCGGAAAGTGGTTGACTACGATGGGCGCGTGATGGAAGAAAATTATCCTGAAGTTAAAGATGTGGTGGGCGCCAATACTGCGCGTATCATGACCTCGATGATGCGCGAGGTTGTGCTGCACGGCACGGCAGCCCGGGCCAACGCGCTCAAACATCCGCTGGCAGGCAAGACCGGGACCACGAACGACTTCACCGATGCCTGGTTTATCGGGTTTTCTCCTTCGATTACCTGCGGGGTGTGGATCGGTTTCGACGAAAAGAAAAACCTTGGCGCGAAAGAAACCGGCGCACAGGCAGCGCTGCCCATCTGGATGGATTTCATGAAAGTTGCCATCCAGGGCCATGATGACGAAGACTTCACCGCTCCAACCCTGGCGCCGCGTCCGCCCACGGCTGTAGCCGTGAAGGAAGATACGCCTGACATCAAGCCCGGCGAGGACGTAGACCAGGCCGCCCATTAATGACTGAGGACTGTTCTTGAGTTTGCCAAAAGAAATTCCGAACAAAGCCCAAGGGCCCGCCACGGCAAGGCTCCTGGGTTATCCCGTGCGGCGCCTCTTCCGTCTCGCCATGTTGGGATTGGTTCTGGTGCTGGTGGCATTTCTCTCTGCGCTGACCTCGATGCGCTTTGCCATCCACGGACGCGAGGTGCAAGTGCCTCAACTCGCTGGCAAGACAACGGCCGAGGCGGAAGGCCTGTTGAGCAATCTGGGGTTGACCCTGGAGGTGGAAAATCGCTTCTACAGCGCCAAAGTTCGCGAGGGCGGTATCGTCTCCCAGATCCCTCAGCCCGGCACCAATGTGCGTCGCGGATGGCGCGTGCGCGTGGCCCTGAGCCTGGGCCCGCAGCGCGTATCCGTTCCGAATGTTCTGGGCGAAAGCGGCCGCGCCGCCGAAATCAACGTGCAGCGCCGTGGCCTGGAGCTGGGGACGGTTGCCATCGCGCATCTGCCGCAGTTTCCCGCCGATCAGGTGATCGCGCAAAGCCCCCCACCCAACTCTACGGGGATAACCACTCCCAAAGTGAATCTGCTCGTGACCGCACCGCCCGAAGCGCAGGCTTATATCATGCCCGACTTCACCGGCCGCTCCGCCGCTGATGCGCGCAGCATCATCGAATCCACCGGATTGCGTGCCATCAGGACCGGTGATACATCGTCTTCCGCCGTGGACCCGAATTCACCCGCTGCCTGGACAGGCTACGTCGTGCGCCAATCCCCCGCTGCGGGAGAAAGAGTCACCCCAGGGACGACCGTGGTCCTTGAAATAGCGCGTTAGCCGACGGAAGTGAAGACTGTTTCCAATACCGCTGCTATTAATGACAGCTACTATGGGTGGGAAATTTCTCTCGGAACTAAAAGAATGCGTTTTACTTGATTGCGGTCCAATTTCTGAATATTTCCTGCAATGTGGACTGTGATTGAGCTGGCATCCAGAGACTCAACATCGGCGGTCAATACTGTTCCATCCCGCAATTCAACCGTGTCATGCGCCGACGTTCCTAACTCGTAACTCACGCTGCCACCTGAGAGTTGGTCTGAATTAATCACGAGAGGGAAAGTACCGTTGTTGTATCCTTCCTTTTCAAACTCGAGAGTATGACTGCCAACGCTTAGGTTCACGGCAATAGGGGTTATGCCATATTCTTTTCCGTCCGCCTTCAACTTGGCGCTAGACGGCACCGAATAAACCGTTAGGCTCACCATCTTTAATGGAAGGTACGATTGCAGTTCGGGCGGTAGACTGGAAGGGACGACACTTAGGCTCACCAGCGTTCCGGCAGTCGAAGCCGTGACTTTGATCTTCAAGGTTTCGCCTGCGGCCAAGTTGCTGAAATCGAGACTCCCGTCTCCAATCCGCGCCTTATTCTTGTCGTACATGTAAAAAGTGAAGCTGGCCCGCGGTATCTCCTTCTTGGACCGGTTCTCTACCGCTGTATCAATAAAGTAAGAGTTCTCGCCGGCAAAAGTCCCGATTTTTTGGATCTTGCCGATGCTGAAGCGCAAGATAGAGTTTTCGCCGCTAGGCCAATCAATGACCTGCGCCGGTTGTTCTTTTGCCCCGGACAGCGAAGTAAGAACGAAAACATTGAGGACAACGAAGAGAATTCTTATTTGTGGCCGCATGCGCGTTAGATCCCTGCAGATCGCAGTTCCCTTTGTGGTTTTGAAAACATAACGCACCACTATACCAGCATTACTTTTGATGCCGAGCTGAAAAAAGGCCTCAACTGACAGGAAACACTAAGCTTTATATGTTTATCTCCTATTCATAGTTGCTCTGTAAAATTCCAGTTGAGGCCCCAGGAGGAATTCAATGGCAGTACAACTTGGGCAGCTTTTATTTTGTGGGTTGGTTTCGCTTGCCGGGCTCGGCCTGATATTTATGGCAGCTTTCGACCTGCGCAAAGCCAATCGAGCAAAGACCTGGCCCACGGCACAGGGAAAAGTCCTGAGTTCCGGCTTGGCTGCGGTGAACGACAGCGATGGGACCACTTACAAAGCGGCAATTCTCTACGAATACTCCGTGAACAGCGTGGACCATCGTTCTGACGTTTGGCGCGTCCGCGCCGGCAGCAGCTCTTTCACCAAGGCAGCAACCGAGGCGGTCAAGCGCTATCCAGCGGGAGCGACGGTGACCGTCTATTTCAATCCTGAAAACCCGGCTGACGCGATGCTTGAGCCGGGGAAAGTCTCCTGGTCATTGCTCTTCGGCGGCGTGATGTTTGCCGGCATCGGCGCAATCGGCTTCCTGCATGTGGCCTAGCCACCTAATATTTCTCCATCTTTAGGCCGGTATCCATTAATGAATTCCCTGGCGCTTATGCGCTTTTTCCCTTCCGGTTGGAGCTCAAGAATTTCAAGCACGGTGTTGTTTCCGCAACCGGCCAGCAAGCGATCTTGCGAGACTCGCAACTCCCCGGATTGAAGCTCGCCAAATTGAATTTGAATGGAATACGCTTCACCCGCCTTGGCCTGAGTTATCTGAAGCTGCTTTCTGCGAAACGATGTGAAAGCTCCCGGCCAGGGCTGAAATCCACGCAGCCGGTTCACCAGAACTTCTGCTGGACGCGAAAAATCCATGCGTCCATCTTCTTTGTTCAGAATGGGAGCCAAAGTCGCACGTGAATTATCCTGCGGTTTGGGCTGGATCGAATTGCTCTCGAGTCCACGCAATGTTTCCACCATCAGCTCAGCACCGGCCTGTGCCAGCCGTGGAGAGAGCGTGACCGCGGTGGCACTCTCCAAAATGGGGATTTCGCGCTGCAGCAGAATGTCTCCGGTATCGAGTCCTTCGTCAATGCGCATCGTGGTTGCGCCGGTTATCTGCTCGCCGCTCGCGATGGCCCACTGGATAGGCGCTGCCCCCCGGTATTTCGGCAGCAGCGAGGCATGCAGGTTCAGGTTGCCCAGGGGCGGCAGATCGAGCATCCACTTGGGGATAATGCGCCCGTAGGCTACCACGATGATCACCTGCGGCTTGAGCGCCTGAAGCTGCGCCTGGAATTCTGGGTTGGTTTTGATTTTTTCCGGTTGCGTAGCCTGCAGTCCTAATTCAAGGGCGCGCTGCTTGACTGCGGGAATTGAGATCTGTTGACCGCGTCCGCTGGGCCGGTCGGGCTGGCAGACGACGAGAGCAATTTCATGACCGGCCTGAGCCAGTGCGTTGAGCGTAGGAACCGCGAATTGCGGAGTGCCACAGAATATCAATTTCATCAGAGCAATTCTCTCATCGAAGCAAGGATTTGCAGAATTGGCCCGGCCTTGGAGCTACAATGTGCTTAGAACCATGAAAACCAGCCACCTTGCCGGGCTCGGAGCAGCCGCTTTGCTGTTGTGCTATGGGATTTTTTCCCAGGCGCAGTCGTTGGGTGATGTTGCGCGCCAGCAGCGGATTGCCAACTCGAAAAATACACATCGAGCCGACCATGTGATCACCAACGAAGACATTCCTTCCAGGCCGCAGGCAGTCACCTCAGCGCAAAAGCAGGATTCGGACATCAGGTCCGCACAGACGAGAGATCCAAGAGACGCCACGGCGACAGCCCTGCAGAGCCAGATCAAGGCGCTGAAAGCACGTATTGCAGCCATGAAGGCGCATATGACTGATTTGCAGACACAAATGGACAAGGGGAACAGCGGCTGCATGATCACCGCCTACCGAAACTCGTGCGCTGCTGCCAAGCGGCTCCAGGCCGAGGCCGATAGGACACAAGCAGAAATTGACACCGAGCAGAAGTACCTGGAACAAACCCAAGAACAAGTCAGGCAAATGGGCTACGGCAATGCCTTCTACGATCCTGAGTAACTTCTACCCGTCCTAGCGCTTGTCATTCCGAGCCCATTGGCGAGGAATCCCCTTCGTCACGAGGCTTTCGATGTCTAGATGGTATCACTGTGATATCAAAACCTTACTCCACAGGGATTTTGCCTCATAATTACTCTCAGCATTCAAGAATGCCGGGGGAGACCCCTGTCTTTGAAAACCGATTTCTTCGCGCCGCCAGTGACGCAAATCTGCCTCGCGGGCTATTGCCTAACTAGTATCTATTTTGGACTACCTGCTAGTGTTGATCTATGTCGTTAGTTTGCAATGGCTTAACACTGAAATAGATTGTCCAGCAAGTGGTGAGTGAGGATGCCGTTTACAAGGCAGCTGCCCGTAACCAGAGAATTAACAGTTGTTACCATTCACCCGCCTTCACCATCTTCCTGATTTTTCTCTTGATCAAATCACGTTTGAGCGCGCTGACGTGGCTGATAAACAGCTTGCCGTTCAAGTGGTCGGTTTCATGCAGAAAGGCACGCGCCAGCAGCTCTTCACCGGTCTTTTCAAAGAATTTGCCTTCCAGGTCCTGGGCGCGCACGGTCACGCGGTTGGCGCGCGTGACTTTTTCGCGAAACTCGGGAAGGCTGAGGCAGCCCTCCTGGCCGGCCTGTTTTCCCTCGGTGTGAATAATTGTGGGATTCACCAGCACCAGTTTTTCGCCAGGGTTTTCTTTGAAGGTCACGTCAATCACGGCAATGCGTTTGGAGATGCCGATCTGCGGCGCAGCCAGGCCCACGCCATGTGCCTCATACATGGAAGCGAACATGTCTTCGACCAGCTTACGCAGCTCGTCGTCAAAAACGGTTACCGGCTCTGCGGGCTTCTCCAGCACAGCATCGCCATATTTCACTATGGGATAAATCATTGAAAGGCAGTGTCGAGTTTCAAGTTTTGAGTCCACGGCAAGCCGGGACAGGTTTCAAATGTAATGAAAATTGCGAATAAACAGTATAAATAAAGCAGTTTCAAGCTCCAAGAAACTTCAAAACGGACTACATTACGGTATCTTCAGAGGCATTACTTCCGGATCGCGCGTTTCTCGGTACTACCCAGTCGACAGCACTCAACATCAGGATCGCCCCTGACTCAAGGACTCCATAGTCCATGGTTGGGATGCATTTCGAGTTTTATCGGGTCTTCTTTGACGCACGAGCGACCAACTCGTCCAATCTCGAAAGCAAAAGCTTCAGGATGGGAGACTGGTTCGACTTTTTGTAGCCGAGGACCAGATCGATAGTCGGCGTGTCTCCCTTGAGAGGACGACTCGTTACGGACCGAGGGAGAAAGTTCTGTGCGTAAGCAGGTAACAGCCCTACGCCGCGCGTCGATGCAATTAACGACATTCCCATGGCGAGGTGATCCACCTCGTGATCTGGCGTGATATTGATTCCGGACTGCTTCAGGTAATTGTCGATGACGACACGCAGCACTGGAGCCGTGTTCGACACGGTCACGAATGTCTCACCCGCCAGATCTCCCGGACTGATGGCTTTGAACGCAGCGAGACGGTGGTCGCGAGGCAAGACCACCACCAAGGGCTCCTTGACGAGAAGATGGAATACCAAGTCTGGCGCCTCTTGTTCCCGTCGAAGAAAAGCTGCATCGACGGTTCCCTTCACAAGGGCACTCGCGAGCTGCGGCGAGTATTGACTCGAAATCATCACGTCGATGTTAGGGAGTTCGTCCCGCAAGATCTGCAAGGCTTCGGGCATCCACGTCAATTCGTGTCCGGTTAGAAAGCCCATCGCGAAGCATGGCTTGGCGGGACGAGCGACCTGGCGTGCAGCTTCGGCTGCCGCTTCAACCTGCGATAGGGCTGAGCGGGCGTGATCGAGAAAGGCTCGACCCGCCGGTGTCAGTTCGATGCCGCGAGCGCTCCGTGTCAGGAGTTGGGCGCCCACCTCGTCCTCAAGATCTCGAATCTGCCGGCTCAAGGAAGGTTGCGACGTGTGCAGGTTTCGCTCTGCCGCCACCGTCAGACTTCCCGCCTCGGCAACCGCGACGAAATAGCGGAGATGTCGTAATTCCATTCCGACTCCCATGCTTGCCAAGCATTGCTCCCAGCTTAACAAAGTATGGTTCAACCGCGCTAACGTCGCAATCTAAATAAGTGATCTGAGGTAGCGCGGAGCGGCTTTGGCAGACGTCAATCATGCCTAATCTGCATAGTTTCCAGACCAATTGAGGTAGTGCGACCGGATCGGCAAAGAGCGAGATTAAAGGAATAGGAGAAAAACAATGTCTAAGAAACTGGAAGGAAAGATTGCACTCATTACCGGCGGCTCCCGCGGCATTGGCGCGGCAATCGCGAAACGTCTGGCTGCGGATGGAGCGAACGTGGCCATCACATACACGAAAGGCGCCGATGCGGCCGCGTCGGTCGTCAAAGCGATTGAACGCGCTGGCCGAAAGGCGATCGCAATTCAGGCGGACGCCACCGATGCCGGCGCCGTCAAAGCCGCAGTCGAAAAGACCGTGGCGACATTCGGCCAACTTGACGTCCTTGTGAACAACGCCGGCACGGCCATTCCAAAACCATTCGAGGAGACTACGCTGGAAGAGATGGATCGCGTGATCGACATCAACGTCCGCGGCGTATTCGTCGCGACGCAGGCGGCGCTGAAACACATGAAGAGCGGCGGTCGCGTCATCATGATCGGTTCGGCCGTCGGCGAACGTGTCGCGGCGCCCGGGCTTGTGCCATACGCGGGCACCAAGGGAGCCGTCAAGATGTTCACTCAGGCGCTGGCCAGAGAGATCGGGGGCCGAGGCATCACGGTAAACAATGTGCAGCCGGGTCCGATCGACACGGAGTTGAATCCAGCCGCGGGCGATTGGGCGGTACCGCAAAAGGCCGCCACAGCACTCGACCGCTACGGGCACGTTGATGAGATCGCTGCGATGGTAGCGTTTGTTGCCGGTCCGGAGTCCGCGTACATTACCGGAGCAAATCTTACCGTGGATGGCGGAATGAATGCCTGAACATCATCAAAACGCGTATCCGATGCGGGTCCCTGGGGACTGAAGAGGTAAACCGAGTTGGGGGGAAGAATGATTCTGCACAACAAAACAGCACTGGTGACGGGGGCCTCCCGTGGAATTGGACGAGCCACTGCGTTGGCGCTCGCGGAGACGGGTGCACATGTCCTGGTTCATTATGGCCGCTCCGTCCAGGAAGCCCAGTCTCTGGTCGAGAGTATCCACTCAAAAGGGGGACGCGCGGATGCGATCAAGGCGGATTTGGGAACGCCAGAGGGAGCAACCCTACTGGCAAAGGAAGTTCGCTCCATCGTCGGCAAGCAATTGGATGTGCTCGTTTCCAACGCCGGAATCAGCAAGGCTGCAACCATCAAGGATCACACGGTAGAGGATTTTGACAATCTTTTTGCAACGAATGTGCGAAGTCCGTTTTTCCTGGTGCAGCAACTCTTGCCCATTCTGGGTGAAGGCTCGAACATCATCGTGATCTCTTCGATCGGGGCCCACGCCGTAGTTGGCAAGCCCGGCTTGGACAACCCTTCGCTCCTTGCCTACGCCTCGACCAAAGGAGCATTAGAAACTCTTGTCAAGAACTGGGCTGCCATTCTTGGGCCCCGAGGTATCCGCGTGAATGCAGTCGCGCCCGGTGTGATCGACACCGACATGTCGAACTTCACTAAGACTGAAGCAGGCCGCGAGGCCGCTCTTGGGATGCAAGCACTAAAGCGAATCGGCAAGCCGGAAGACGTGGCAGATGTAGTCGCGTTCCTGGCTTCGGACAAGGCGCGCTGGATCACAGGTGCCAGTATCCCTGTAGACGGTGGATCAAAACTTTAGGAGGAGGTTAACCTAGCAATGAATCGTACAGTTGAGTCGAAAAACAAAGCGCTCGTCCTGGAAGCGTTCGATACGTTGTTCAACAAGCGTGACTACGCGGCTGCCGAGAAGTTTTGGTCGCCTCACTACATCCAACACAGCGCGCACATTGCTCCCGGTCGTAAGGGCCTGTTCGATCTCATCAAGAGCCTTCCTCCAACGTTGAAGTACGAACCGGGAATGATCGTGGCTGAGGGAGACCTCGTGATCGTGCACGGGCGATTTAGCGGTTTCGGTGCTCCTGTGAATTGGATTGCCGCAGATATTGTGCGCATTCAAGACGGAATCCTTGTCGAGCATTGGGATGTCATTCAGGATGAAGCGACGGAAGAACAGTCGATAAGCAAGCGGCCCATGTTCGGAACTACATTCCCGATCTAAGCGAACGGTATTGGTTCGCCGCAGTGCCTGCCAGCCCTGAATCCCGGGCGTTTTACTTCAGAGCAAATTTCTTTGCAAGAAAGCCCAACCTGAGCGTTCTTCCGGCAGGTTAAGGATTCTCTATGAGAAGGTCAAACATTTCGCATTGTGCGCAGCGCCGGAGATATCACTCAGCGCTGTTTTTAATGTGCATCATGGCCGTTTTTTTCATGCTCGCAACCGCTTCGGCGCAGGAGCTTTCGCGCTCGCCCGGCTGGGTCGTGATCCCTGTGGACCAATATCGCGCGCTTCGCGCTCAGGCGTTTCCCATTGAGGGTGCACCGGAACAGCCGCCGGTTGAGGCCACGCTCACCCGTGTTGACTACGATCTAAAGGTCACCGGAGACCTGGCCGCCGGCGGAGCCAGCCTCACGGTGGATGTTCTGAAAGAAGGCTGGGTGCGCGTTCCCATTCCTTCCGGCTTGCTGGTCCGCGAAGCCCGGCTTGATGGCAGGCTGGTTTCGCTGGTGCCGGGTAATGATGGGAAAGATGGAAACCAACTTTCAGCCGTGCTCTCTCATCCTGGCCGCGCAGTGCTCTTGCTCGACATTGCGCTCCCGGTAACTTCCGCCGGCGGGGAAGAAAGCATCTCTCTGCCCGCGACCGCCTCCGGAGTCACGCGTGCATCAGTCCAACTTCCGCGCCAGGGCCTGGACGTTAAGCTCACCGGCGGCCTTCTATCGGAGAAATCGGAATCTGCTACAGAAAGCAAATGGCTCGCCTACGCTCATGGAAACGCGCCACTGACGTTCGCATGGCAACAGAAAAAAGAGGACCATCGCACCAGCCAGCCCCTGCGCATGCGCGGATCGCTGACGCAACTGGTCGGTCTGGGAGAAGACTCGACTTCAATCTATGCCGAGGCCGGAGTTGAAGTCACGCAGGGAGCGGCCAGCGAGGTAAGAATTCAACTGCCCGCCCAAGTCACGATTAACCAGGTCTCGGGCGCGATGGTCGCAGACTGGGAGGTGAAGGCAGGTGAACTGGCGGTCACGTTCCTCGAACCTGTGGAGCAGACCGCCAGGTTCACCATCACCGGAGAGGCTCGCACCGCCCGCGACGGGCAGATCGAAATTCCGCTTCTTCGCCTTCTTAACGTGGAACGCGAGACCGGCGGAGTGGCCGTCGAAGTCATGGGAGCGGGCGAGATCAAAGACAGGACGCCCCAGGGACTGGAAAGCGCCGATGCCACCGACCTGGGCGAAATGGTTTCCAGCCACCAGTCGCCCTCGCTGGAAGCTTTTCGGCTCCGCTCGGGTGACGATAAGTCTCCCCGGTCGCTGACCGTGAACGTGGCCCGCTACGAGCAGCAAGCCGTCTTGATGGCCAACGTCGAAGAGGCCCGCTATCACATGCTGCTGAGCACGGATGGAAAAATGCTCGTCCTGGCCCGCTACGCAGTGCGCAGCAACCAGAGGAACTTTCTCAAAGTCACACTGCCGGCGGGGGCGCTGGTGTGGAGTGCGACGCTGTCAGGTAATCCCATCCGGCCGGGCCTCGCGCCCGATGGCAGCCTGCTGCTTCCCCTGGCGAAAGCGCGCAGCAGCGCGGAAACGCCTGAGTTTGCGGTCGAGATACTTTATTTGACCCGCGCGCCGGCATGGAATGAGAAAGGCAAAGCCGGTCTGGCCCTGCCGGCACTTGATCTTCCGGTATCGCGCACCGGGGTGGTGGTGCATTATCCGCCTCTGTTCAAAGTGACTGCCGACCCGGGCTTGTTCCAGTCAAAACCCTATGAGGCCCCGTCTTCAGCCGTTCTGGGCGCCGGAGCAGGCGGAGTGTCGGCAGCTGAAAGCCCAGCTCCCCCACCAAGCTCACCAGCAGAGCTTGGTGCTAACGGTCGCTCGGTCTCGGGGTTTTTCGACAAGTTTTTCAAGGAATCCTATTATGGGAAACGCACAGGGATGATTCCCGTCAAGCTCTCATTCCCCGCTTTTGGTCCTTCGCTCTTTCTTGTTTCCGAATTGACCAGTGAAGGTCAGACGCCCACTCTCGCCCTGAGTTACGAGAAGAATAAAAAAGGAGGTGCACGATGAAAAAACATCTGCTTCTTATGGTATTGGTCCTCTCCCTGGCTGCATTGGGGCAGGCAAAGGACGATCTTCCGCTTCCCGATCCGGGAAATGTGACGCTGTCGCTCGAGGAATATAACAAGCTCGTCGAACTGGCAGGCAAGCCGGTAAAGAAGCCAGATGTGCCGCCACTTCCTTATGCTGTGAAGCGCGCCGACCTGAAGCTGCACGTGACCAACGAATCGGTGCTGGGAACGGTGCAATTCGAGGGCGAAATATTCAAAAAAGGCGAAACCAAGGTCCCGCTGATCGCAGATATGACCATCCTGGACGCACGCCAGGAAGGAAAGGTGTTGCCTCTGGAACTGGAAGGGGGAAAGCATGTGGCGGTGCTGCCCGGCCCCTCTGAGTTCTCGGTTGCGCTCGATGCCGGATTGCCGCTCAGCATTGAAGCCGGGCGTGCATCCTTCAGCTTGCCGGTTCCTTCCGCGGGAAGCGTTCGCCTCACGCTGGTGATTCCGGGGGATCACACTAATGTAAGGATTAATCCGGGGCTGATTACTGCCCGCAACTCCGACAATGGACACACCACGATCGAAGCAACCCTGGTTCCTGGCCGCGCAGCCAGCATCTGGTGGGCGACGCGTGAAATTGCCACGCTGGCCGCGCAGCGAGAGGTGCGTTTTCTCTCTGACGTGCGGACCCTGGTCTCCGTAGATGAATCGGGGTTGAAGGTCGCCGCCTTGACGGATGTTACTGTGCTGCAGGGCGAGCCTTCCGAATTTACGATCGCCATCCCCGACGGATACGAGGTAACAGAGGCATCGGGAGCTTCGCTGGAATCGAGCGAATTGCAATCCGGTGTTTTAACGTTAAAACTCAGCGCAGCCGCGCAACACAACTATCAGTTCCTCATCTCGATGGAAGGCCCCCGGAATGTTCTCAAGACAGATGCTCCCCTTCTCAGCTTCAAAAACAACCAGCGCGAGACGGGCGAAATTCTGGTCGAAGGCGTGGGCACCATGGAGCTCACCGCCACAGAAAGTGGAGGTCTCAAGCGTATTGACTTGAAGGAGATCAACCCGTACCTGCGTTCGCTGGCACGCTTCTCGCCACAGGCTGCGTTTCGCTATCACCGGCAGCCGACGGAAACGCCGCGTCTCGCGCTGGAGTGGGTCCGCTTTCCCGACAGCCCGGTGCTCGCGGCCGTCGCCGAACGGGCGGTTGTAACCACGCTCGTGACCTCCGACGGTAAATCGCTCACGGAAGTAAAGCTGACGCTTAAGAACCAGGCACAACCATATTTGAAAGTTGACCTGCCGCAGGGAGCGAGCATTCTCACCGCTGAGGTTGCCGGAGAAGAAGTCAAACCGGCGAAAGACAAAGACGGCAGCAGCCGCGTGCCGTTACTGCGTGACGGTTTCCGCCCCACCGGCCCCTATGAAGTTTCTTTCGTCTTCATGCACTCAGGCGCTCCCTTTGCCAAGAAGGGCGGTTCGGACCTGACCCTGCCTCCGATGGACCTTCCCATCAGCTTCATGCAATGGGAGGTATTTCTGCCCGAACAGTACAAGGTGAAGGACTTCGGTGGAGACGCAGTTGCTACCAACCTGCTTCCACCCGTCTTTCAGGCCGCGCTCGGGGGTGAGGATGACGGCGTCTCCATGGCGGATGTCGAGGGCAGATTTATGAGTGGCCCGGTAGACATAGACTCATTGGCTCCGGGACAGTTGGGAGGATATATCGTGGATCAACAGGGCACCGCGATGGCGAACACCAGTGTGCATGTTGTTGATCCAAAGACCGGTGCAACCTTCGATGCAGTCACCGATGAAGATGGGCGTTGGCTTGTTTCCGACGTGCCCTCGGGCAATGTCACCGTCTCGGCTGAGTCGAGCGGCTTCAACAAAGAGGTCCATCAATTTATGTATGATGCCAGACGGCCCACGCGCTTCAATCTTTCCTTGCGTGTAGGATCCACAACGGAAACGGTCGAGGTCAATGAAAAGGATGTCAAGCGCGCATCCGATCGCATCGAACACGAAGCCAAACAGAAGGAAAAGACAGCGCAGAATTTGCCCTCGGGCAATGCGGCTTCTGCCAACGTGATCAATCTGCAGCAGCGCGTTGCCGGTGTGCTGCCGGTGCGAGTGGATGTGCCGCGGGCCGGCAACTCTTACAGCTTCGTGAGGCCGCTGGTGCTCGATGAAGAAACCAAGGTGACGTTCAGTTACAACAGCCGGTGAAGAATGCAGCCATGAACGCGCAATACTACAACCCGTGAGAGATTCACAAGAGATGGCACTTCTTCCTGTTAGTATATGTGGCTTGGGAGGAGCCAGGTGGCGGTTTCGATAGCCTTGGTTGCGCTTGGCGCGGACGCGAAAATTTCTATCGCCGATGTTCAACGCGACCTCAACACAAACTGGTCCAATCTGCCGGATGCCGAAGGCATAGAGGAAAAGGATGGCATTTTCTCATTTCGCATCTCTGGTTCAGACATTTTTCTGGCGTCGATGCAGGCGCCCATTCCGTGGTCTGATTTGGAAGGTCCGTGTGCCACCAGCATTCTTTGGCCGGATGCTGCAAAGCAGTTGCGCGAGCACAAATCCCATTGGATGGTAACCATCTCTGCAGACTCCCCGCCCGTCGAACGTGCGAAACTGCTGACGCAGGTCACAGCGGCGGTAATAGGAACGTGTCCGGCCGCGATCGGAGTCTACTGGGGAGGCGCAGCACTCGTGATTCCCCGCAAAATCTTCCTGGCCTTTGCCACCAAAATACTTCCTCAGGGACCGCCAATTCAGATCTGGGTTGATTTTCGCGTAGGCCGCAACCCGCAGGGCAAATCCTCCGGATTCACGCAAGGGCTTGCTCCTCTGGGATTCATGGAATTGGAAACCGAGAACTCCTCTGAGTCCCCAGCCAAGCTTCGCGAGCGCTTGTCTTTGATTGCAACATACCTGCTTGAAAAGGGGCCTGTAATTCGGGACCGGGATACAATTGGCGAAGATAAGAAAGAAAGAATCCGGGTTGTATATTCCAAGTCCGCGTTCGGGCATCCTAAAACGGTAATGCGCCTAGACTACGAAGCGATTTAAGAGGGAATATCGCAGGTCTTCAATTGCGAAACAGTTTCGCACAGGCCATCTGTTGTAGCACTGCCCTCGCTATTTCGCTCAGCACGACAACCTTAGCTCTGCTTATTCAATAACTGCCGCAGCACGTACTGCAGGATTCCGCCGTGGCGATAGTAGAGCGCCTCTTGCGGCGTATCAATGCGCACCAGAGCTTGGAAATCAACGGTCTTTCCGCCGGTCTGCACGGCGCTGACCTTCACCTTCTCGCCGCTTTTGAACTCGCCGTTCAGCAGGCTGGCGATGCCACTGATCTCGAAAACCTCTTCGCCGCTGAGGCCGAGAGAGTCGGCATTTTCTTTGGACAGGAACTGCAATGGCAACACACCCATGCCCACCAGGTTCGAGCGATGGATTCGCTCATAGCTCTCGGCGATGACTGCCTTCACGCCCAGCAACGACGGTCCTTTGCCGGCCCAGTCGCGCGAAGAGCCCGAGCCGTATTCTTTTCCAGCAAGAATGACCAGCGGCACGCCCTCTTGCTTGTATAGCTCCGACGCCTCGAAGATGGACATCGGTTTACCGTCAGGCAGATGCCGAGTCACGCCGCCCTCGGTGCCGGGCGCAACCAGGTTGCGCAGCCGCGTGTTGGCAAAGGTTCCGCGTACCATGACCTCGTGGTTGCCGCGTCGCGAGCCGTAGGAGTTGAAGTCGCCGACAGAGACGCCGTGTTCGATCAGATATTTTCCCGCGGTGCTGGCGGGTTTGATGGATCCGGCGGGCGAGATGTGATCGGTGGTAACGCTGTCGCCCAACTTGGCCAGCACGCGCGCTTTGCGGATATCCTGCACCGCGCCCGGCGTCTTCGGCATATTGTCGAAATAAGGAGCGCGCTTGATGTAGGTTGATTTCGGGTCCCAGGCAAAAGTTTCGCCACCAGGAACTTTCATGCTCTTCCACAAGTCGTCGCCGGCAAAAATTTCCGCGTAGTTTTTGCGGAACATTTCGGAGTCAATACATCCCAGCACGGTTTCCGCGACTTCTTTTTGCGTCGGCCAAATTTCTTTCAGATAAACCGGCTTGCCATCTTTGCCTGTGCCCAGGGGCTCGGTGACAAGGTCTTTCTCAATGTGTCCGGCGAGGGCATAAGCCACCACCAGCGGCGGGGACATAAGATAGTTGGCGCGCACCTCAGACTGGATGCGTCCTTCGAAGTTGCGGTTTCCGCTCAGCACCGAGGCCACAACCAGGTCATGCTCGGCGATTTGCTGGGTGATCTCCGCGGGCAGCGGGCCCGAGTTGCCAATGCACGTGGTGCAGCCGTAGCCCACGGTGTTGAAGCGCAACTCGTCCAGGTATTTTTCGAGTCCGGCTTTTCTAAAGTAATCGGTCACCACGCGCGAGCCCGGGGCGAGCGAAGTCTTGACCCAGGGAGGAGTCTTGAGTCCGCGCTCCACTGCTTTTTTGGCCAGCAGACCGGCAGCAACCATCACCGACGGATTCGATGTGTTGGTGCAACTGGTGATGGCGGCAATTACCACTGAACCGTGGCTGAGCTCTTCCATCTCCGCTACTGCAGATTTCTGCGCGTGCCGCACATCCTCTGATCCCACGGCGGTTCCACCACCGCCCTCAGATTCCAATCGCCGTACCCCGTTGTTGTTCGAGCCGGGTTTGCGCAGAGAAGGCAGGGCATCGTGGAACGATTTGCGCGCCTGCGAGAGCGGCACGCGGTCCTGCGGTCTCTTGGGACCAGCAATGCTCGGTTCCACGGTCGCCAAATCGAGTTCCACGACCTGCGAATACACCGGTTCGGCAGATTGCCTGGTGTGGAACAGGCCTTGTTCTTTGCAGTAGGCTTCCACCAATCCGATTTGCTCTTCCGAGCGTCCCGTCATGCGCAGGTAGCGCAGGGTTTCTTCATCCACGGGGAAGATGCCGCAGGTCGCGCCGTACTCGGGGGACATATTGCCAATGGTCGCCCTATCGGCCAGCGGCAGCGTGGAGAGGCCCGGCCCAAAGAACTCCACAAATTTGCCCACCACGCCGGTTTTGCGCAGCAACTCAGTTACGGTGAGGACGAGGTCAGTCGCGGTCGCGCCCTCGTGCAGCGCGCCGCTCAGACGGAAGCCCACCACTTGCGGAATCAGCATGGAAACCGGCTGCCCCAGCATGGCGGCCTCGGCCTCGATGCCGCCCACGCCCCATCCCAGCACGCCCAGGCCGTTGATCATGGTGGTGTGCGAATCGGTGCCCACCAGCGTGTCAGGATAAGCCGCCGCCTTGCCCTTTTCTGTATTCACGAAAACCACGCGCGCCAGGTATTCCAGGTTGATCTGGTGTACGATTCCCATATCGGGAGGCACAATGGCAAGGTTGCGAAACGCCGATTGTCCCCAGCGCAAGAATGCATAGCGCTCGCGGTTGCGCTGGAACTCCAGCGCAGCGTTCACGCTGAAAGCCTGCTTGCTGCCGAACTCATCCACCTGTACGGAGTGGTCAATTACCAGCTCGGCCGGCAGCAGCGGATTAATCAACCCAGGGTCGCCGCCCAGCTCTTTCATGGCATCGCGCATGGCGGCCAGATCCACCACGGCGGGAACGCCGGTGAAATCCTGCATGAGCACACGCGCCGGAGTAAAAGCAATTTCCTTGGAGGGAACAGCAGCCGGGTCCCAATGGGCCAGCGACTTGATATCGTCGGCGGTCACCGAGCGCCCGTTCTCGGTACGCAACAGGTTTTCCAAGAGCACGCGCAGCGAGTAGGGCAGGCGCGCAGTCGTGATGCCGGCCTTATCGAGCGCATCCAGCCGGTAGATTTCATATTCTTTGCCGCCCGTGCGCAAAGTAGCCTTGCTGTTAAAGCTGTTCATTCCGCCAACTCCTCTGAAACCTTCTATTATAGTTCGTTCAGTAGGTGAGTACTCAGCAATCAGCACCCACAGCAAGCCGGGGCAGGCTCAGCATTCAGCTAAAGCGCCCGGTTGTTATTGACGTCCTCAATGAATGCAGATGAATGATGAATGCAGATGAATGCAGCAGTAGGTTCCGAATCTCTTGCGTGCTACCATAGCTCCCCACCAAGGAGGCCGGAATGACTACGCGACGTTCTGTTCTCCAGAAAGCAGGCCATATGTGCGCCGCTGTGATTGCCAGCGCCAGTGCCGCTTCAGCGCTCGCCGCCGAGCAGCCCGAGAACTCCACGGGGCAGAGATTCCTGCTGGTAGGGCTGTGCGGTTCGGAAAATCCGACCCGTGCGAACTTTCCTTTCGTCTGGGCCGCGGCCCTGAAAGATGCAGGCAACGAGGTCCGCATCGAACTCGCGGGCGATGCAACCGTTCTCATGCGTACGCCGGTCTCCGACAGCGTCACGCCCGTTGGCTGGCCGCCTTTTAAAGAGGCCCTGGCCAAAGTCATCGAGCTGAAGATCCCAATCTTCGTTTGAGGGAAATGCGCGGCCGCCCGTGGGGTGGTCGAGGCCGACTTCGCGGGAAAGAATGCCCAGTTTACTAATCCGAAACTCACGGCCCAAACCATGGCCTGGGCCACAAAGGTTCTCGTGGTCTGAAGCAGTTATTGAGCTTAGCCCCTTTGCTAAATCGGTTACACGGTTACGCAAAAAAATAACACACATTTAGCCCACTACCCAAAATTGTGATAAACTCCTCCACTGTTTTTGCCCCTAAAAGCGGGGTGGGTCTTTCGCGCGTCCCTTAGGCAACCGTCAACCGGTAACCGCAATCACACGTTGCAGCCACTTGTAGTGTTTGATCCAGCAAGCCGAAAGGAGATCAAACCATGGAAGCCACTCGTCGAGATTTTCTGAAAGTCACCGCCCTCGGAGGCACCGGGCTCCTCATATTTGGGTTTGATCTGACGCCCGCCTACGCCCAGCTTCGCGAACTCAAAATTGCCCGCGCAACTGAAACGCGCTCCACCTGTCCTTATTGTTCGGTGAGCTGCGGCGTGCTCATTTATACGATTGGCGATAAGGCCAAGAACGTGACGCCGCAGGTGATCCACGTCGAGGGCGATCCCGATCATCCTATTAATCGTGGAACCTTGTGTCCCAAGGGGGCCTCGCTCGAGCAGGATATCCTCAACGAGCGCCGGCTTATGAAGCCGCAAGTCCGGCGGCCGGGTTCGGACCACTGGGAAGACATTGCCTGGGACCAGGCGATTGATGAGATCGCGCATTGGGTGAAGAAGACGCGCGACGCGACCTTTATCGAAAAGGACGCGGCCGGCCATACCGTCAACCGCTGCGAGAGCATTGCCTGGATTGGCGGTTGCACTGACACCAACGAATTCAACTATCTTGCCGGAAAAGCTATGCGCAGCCTGGGGGTCTGCTACCTGGAAACCCAGGCCCGTGTTTGACACGGCCCCACGGTCTCAAGTTTGGGACCAACTTTTGGGCGCGGAGCCATGACCAATGGCTACACCGATATCAAGAACACCGACATGATGCTGATCATGGGCGGGAACCCGGCGGAGAACCATCCGTGCGGCTTCAAGTGGGCCATCGAGGCCAAGCGTACCCGTAATGCAAAGATGATCGTGGTGGACCCGCGCTTCACGCGCACCGCTGCCACTGCCGACCTGTTCCTGCAGATTCGCGCCGGCGCCGATATTGCATTCCTGGGCGGAGTCATCCGCTACGCTATCGAAAACAATCGCATCGCCCACGAATACCTCACCAACTATACGAACGCCGCTTTCGTCGTGAAGGAAGGCTTCAAGCTGCCTGAGGACGGCTTGTACTCGGGCTTTGATCCGGCGACGCAGGTCTACGACAAATCCACGTGGAATTACCAGGAAGGCGGCGACCTGAGCGGCGCTGCTGCAAACGGGAGCGCTGCGCATAACGCTGCCGCGTCAAACCCGCCAAAGATAGCCCCGCCAGCCGCAACCCCCAAGCCCGCTGCCGCGGGAGCCAAACCTGCTGCACCACCGCCTCCGCCTGCGCTGCCTCCGAACGTAGCTTACGATCTCACCCTGCAGCATCCGCGTTGCGTGTATCAGTTGTTGCGGCAGCAGTATTCGCGCTACACGCCTGAGATGGTCGAGCGTATCACGGGCATCCCAAAAGACCAGTTCCTGAAGGCTGCCGATCTGTTCACCTCCGTCCGCAAAGATGGAGACATGAAGAAAGTCGCCACCATCATCTACGCCGTCGGCTGGACGCAGCATACCTTCGGCACGCAGATCATCCGCACCGCAGCGATGTTGCAATTGCTGCTGGGCAACGTAGGACGCGCCGGTGGCGGAGTGAACGCTCTGCGCGGCCACTCCAACATTCAGGGCGCAACGGATATGGGCGGCGTGTTTGACATCTGGCCGGGTTACTTAAAAGTCCCGAACCCAAATGATCTTGACCTGAAGACTTACCTCGATCGCGTTACACCCAAGCCTTCCAAGCCCGCTCCGTGGGATTCGTTCAACTACTGGGGCAACACGTCGAAGTTTGCCGTCTCTTATCTGAAAGCTATGTACGGCGACGCGGCGACAAAAGAAAACGACTGGGCGTTCGGATACATGCCCAAGGTTGATCGCAACTACTCCTGGACCTATATCTGGGACAACATGTACCGCGGCGCGGTGAAGGGAATGTTTGCCTTTGGCATGAACGGCGTGGCCATCGGGCCGGATTCGCACAAGAACATTGACGCGCTCAAGAAAGCCGATTGGCTCGTCGTGGGCGAGATTTACCCCGATGAGACCAGCGAATTCTGGAAGTCGCCGGGAATTACAACCGACGAGATGAAAAGCATCAACACAACCGTCTATCGGCTGGCCTGTGCGGGCTTCGCCGAAAAAGACGGGTCCATGACCAACTCGTCGCGCTGGTTGCAGTGGAAGAACGTTGCACTGCCTACGCCGGCCCAGGCCCGCCTCGATCAAGACATCGTGGCGCAAATTTTTCTCAAAACCCGCGAGCTTTACCAGAAAGAAGGCGGCAAGTTCCCTGACCCGATCCTGCATCTGACCTGGGCGTATACCGATCCCAAGCATCCCTCGCTCGGCGAAGTGGCGAAAGAGATCAACGGCAAGGCGCTGGCTGATCTCAACGATCCCAATCCCAAGTCGCCGCTCGTCATCAAGAAGGGCCAGCAACTGCCGGGCTTCGCTTGGCTGAAGGACGATGGCTCGACCTCGTGCGGCAACTGGATCTACTCCGGCTCCTGGACCGAGGCCGGCCCGCAGCTTGCCCGTCGTGGCACCGAAGATCCATCAGGCCTGGGCATTTACCAAAACTGGGCGTGGTCGTGGCCGGCCAATCGCCGCGTTCTCTACAACCGCGCGTCATGCGATCCTTCGGGAAAACCCTGGGATCCGGAGCGCAAGCAGGTTTGGTGGAGCGAAGCCGCGCAACTGTGGACGGGCAATGACGTTCCCGATTTCAAAGCAGACTCCAACCCGAAAGACCACATGGGTCCATTCATCATGAACCCGGAAGGAATCGGCCGCATCTTCGCGCCTCTGGCCGCATTCGCTGAGGGGCCATTCCCTGAGCACTACGAGCCGATTGAGAGTCCGGTGCAGAACCCGCTGCACCCGGAGCACTCCAATAATCCCGTGGTCAAGAAGTTCAAAACGCCGGCAGACAAGTACGGAACCGTGAGTGACGGCTTCGACATCATTTGCACAACCTATCGTCTGACCGAGCATTATCACTACTGGACCAAGAACAACCCGATGTGCGTCCAGCTCATTCCCGAACCGTTCGTCGAGATTCCCGTGGAGCTGGCCAACGACCGGGGAATCAACGGCGGCGACAAAGTGAAAGTTTCCAGTGCGCGCGGCGTTTATCTGGCAAAGGCTTTCGTTACCAAACGAATCAAGCCCATGATGATTGACGGAAAGAAAACATACCAGATCGGCATACCTATCCACCAAGGTTACCGCGGTATTCAGGAAGACGAAGGCAAGAACGACAGGACGATGATCAACCTGCTTTCGCCAACCGTGAATGATCCCAACGCACACACCCCTGAATTCAAGGGTTTTCTGGTTAAGCTCGAGAAAGCATAGGCAACCACTATGAGCCAAGCGACACTCGAAATCGTCAAAATCTCCGGCCACGCCGGGCCGGCACCCGGCGAAGGCGTGAAGCGGGCAGAGCAGGTCTGCAAGCTGATTGACACCACAACCTGCATCGGCTGTAAAGCCTGCGAGGTAGCCTGCCTGGAGTGGAACGGCTACACCTTTACCGACACCGTCTTCAACAACAGCTATCAGACCATGCCGGAGACCGCGTGGAACTACTGGAACCTGATCAAGTTCAACGAGCACGAGCGCGAAGATGGCACGTTGATGCTGCTCATGCGCAAAGACCAGTGCATGCACTGCGCCGACCCCGGATGCCTCATGGCCTGCCCCGCCGATGGCGCAATCGTGCAGTACTCCAACGGCATCGTTGATTTTCAGCAGGAGCACTGCATCGGCTGCGGCTATTGTGTCAGCGGCTGCCCGTTTAATATTCCGAAGTTCAACACGAACACCAAAAAGATGTTCAAGTGCACACTCTGCGCCGACCGCGTGACTGAAGGACTCGAACCGGCATGCATCAAATCCTGCCCCACCGGCTGCCTGCACTTCGGCACCAAGGACGACATGAAAGACCTGGCCAACAACCGCGCCCAGCAGCTTCGCGAGCACTTTGGTTTTGAGAATGCGGGTGTCTACGATCCGCCGGGCGTGGGTGGAACCGGTGTCATCTATGTGCTGCACGATGCTACCAACCCCGAGGCCTATGGCGATTTGCCCAAAGATCCCGAAATTCCCTGGGTCGTGCGCTTCTGGAAGGGGCCGGCAAAGTGGATCGGTAATCTGGCTATGATGGGTGGAATTGTCGGCGTAGCGATGCACTATCTGCGCTTTGGTCCCAAGCAAGTGGAAAGCGAGCCCGATAGCAAGCCAGATGCCCAGAAGAAAGACGAGAAAGGGGGCCGGCCATGAGCGCATCCCAGGCCATCCCCGCATCGCCTGCCGCGAGCCAGAGCAGTGACCGAATTGTTCGCTACACGCTCAGCGAGCGCATCAACCACTGGATCGCCGGCTTCTCTTATCTCTATTGCCTGGTCACCGGCCTGGCGTTCTGGTCGCCTTACATGTTCTGGATGGCCGTTGTGCTCGGCGGCGCACCTACGTCTCGCTTCTGGCATCCCTGGGTTGGTTTGGTCTTTACCGTCTCTACTCTCTGGATGTTCAAAGTCTGGCGCGGCGACATGGCCACCACCGACGCCGACCTCGCCTGGAAAAAAGCGATGCCACACTACATCCGCAACGAAGATGACCAGCTTCCGCCCATCGGCCGCTTTAACTACGGCCAGAAATTATTTTTCTGGGTGATGTTGTATGGCGCAATCCTGCTGCTACTTTCCGGCATTGGGCTGTGGTTCGTCGAATCCATCCCCTGGAGTCTGCGCTGGCTGCGTTATCTGGCGGTCACGGTGCACGTCACGGCTGCGCTGGTCACCATTGGCGCCTTCATCATTCATGTTTACATGGGCACGGCCATGGTCAGCGGCGGCTTCACCGCGATCGTCCGCGGAGAAGTTTCAGCCGCCTGGGCCAAGATGCACCACCGGCTCTGGTACGAGCAGGTCACAAAAGAGACCTCCGCAAAGAAATGAACCGCTCAAAGTGGGAGCGGCGCATCCAGCGTGCTGAGGAGTTGGCCTCCGCGCATCCCTTTGCGGCTGAAGTCCTGCAGTTCTATAAGCACATTGCCGGCTTCCAGCAAGCGCTTTATTCCCATATTGAAACTTCTTATATTGAAGCCGCCAACGATAACGCATCGAACAAGAAAGCTTCCGGTTTGCTTCCCGCGGGTTTGCTTCCGGAAGATCTCGACCTTCCTCTGCTGCTGCCAAAATTCTCTGAGTTCCTTTCTGCTGTCGAGAAGGTCGCTCCCCAGCCGATTGCCCAGTCTGCCGCCGATCTGAACGCGCAAGGCGATGGCCGCTGGCAGGATCTGCTCACTTCTTACTGGCGGACTGCGCCCGATTTCCAGCCCACCCCCGAGCACACCGAAACCCTGCTGGCATGGATTTTTCTGCAACCCTACGCCGAGTATCTTGCCGATCACAGCAAACCCGTGCCTCACAACGAGAGAACAGCGGTGTGTCCGTTTTGCTCGGGAAGACCGCTGGTAGGGGTGCTGCGGCCGGAAGGCGATGGCGCGAAGCGCTCTCTGATCTGCTCGCTCTGCTCCACCGAGTGGACCTACGGGCGCATCGTGTGTCCGGCGTGTGGTGAAGAGACGGTCGAGAAGCTCGCGATCTACACCGCCAGCCAATTTCACCAGGTCCGCGTCGAGGCCTGCGATACCTGCCACTACTACATCAAGACCGTGGACCTCACCAAGAACGGCCATGCCGTACCGGTCGTAGATGAACTGGCCACGATTCCGCTGAACCTCTGGGCGCAGGAGCACCAATACATAAAGCTGCAACCCAATTTGCTGGGGATTTAACCGAATTTCTCCGTGCCTCCGCGTAAACTTCCCGACGATGAGGGAAGTCTTAAATTTAGTGAAGGAACTGGCTGATTCTTCTCAAACATGAGACAAGTCAATTATTCTGCCTTGGAAAGGAACCTGACATGCGTCTGCTGCTCTTGCTGATTGCTGTTGTGGCTACGGGACTGGCGCAGCAGCCAACCCAACCTAGCCTCGACAAACGGGCGCGCGCAGCCGTGATCGAAGCGCTTGCTGCGAAACTCAATGCCGGTTACGTGCTGCCTGATTCTTCGCAGAGCATCATTCAAGCCTTGCAGAAGGCACAGCAGGCTGGAGATTACGACGCCGTTCAAACGCCGAAGGAATATGCGGAAATGCTCACAGCCACCTTGCGAAGCGCAAGCCACGATAAGCATCTGTCGGTTTTTTATGATCCCCAGCCGGCCCCGTCTTCTCAAGTTTCACCTAACCCGTCCGATGCGCGGGAACGGTACAATTTCGGCTTCGGCAAGCTTGAGCGCTTGCGAGGCAACGTTGGGTACTTGGAGATCCTGAGTTTCGCACCGGTTGAGCAGGCCGCCGAGACAGGCGGTACCTATCTGAGCGCCCTGGCTAACTTCGACGCAATCATCCTGGATCTTCGCAAGAATGGAGGTGGCAACACGCCGATGGTTGCATTCGTTGCCAGCTACTTTTTCGACGCGAGTCCGGTTCACTTGACAGACATCTACTGGCGCGATTCGAACGAAACCAGTCAGTTCTGGACTTGGCCATTAGTGCCTGGCCGGCGATCGGCACGCCAGCCGCTTTATATCCTTACCAGTGGCTCGACGTTCTCTTCTGCGGAGGATTTTTGTTATTCGCTTCAAAAACTCAAGCGAGCAGTAATCGTTGGGGAGCAGACTGGAGGAGGTGCACATTCCGGAAGGGGGCTGCAACGCCTCACGTCCCTCTTCACGGCCTTTATTCCGGTGGGGCGCTCAATCTCTCCAATTACAAAATCGAACTGGGAGGGCGTTGGCGTCGAACCCGGCCTCAAGACAACCGCCGATAGGGCTCTTGACGAAGCCTACATTCAGGCGTTGAAGGTCCTTCTGGATCGGGAGACCGACGAAGCCTGGAAGCAAAACCTGCAACAGGTCCTTCAGGACTTGACGGCCAAGACCCAACAGGCTGCACCCACCTCTCACTAACTCTTTAGAGTGTAGCGAGGGGCCTCAGCTTTCCCTCTGCGTTGATCTGCCTCTGTGCCTCTTGTGGTGAAAGGCCACCCCAAACTTCCCGCCAAACGCGTTATAAAAGCAGTCAGCATTCAAGCCACAGACGAGAATTAACAACCCGATTCGAAACCGATGATACAATCCAGCCTTCCCTAGGAAAGCCTATCTAGCGGTCCACTGGAGGCGCCTATGCGCCACGCCCTTCGCACTCTCCTCGTGTTTTCACTCTTGCTTACCACCATCGTTTCCATGCAAGCCCAGCAGCCGCTGCAGATGGCCAGCCTGCGTCCTGACCCGCAACTGCGCTGGCAGCGGGTCTCGCCCACGGCGCAGAAACCTGATGGCCCGGTGCTGTATCAGCTTCTGCTCAATGCCAGCGGAAGCGCGGGCACGGTGCCGGTGTTCGACAGCAATCCGCGCCACCTCATCAACTCGCCCATCACGGTAGGCGGAGGCAATGTGGCCATTGGCGGGCTCTCGATCAACGGCGGTTCCGGCATCATCAGCTTTGCCGGCAGTCAGAGCTTCGCGGGCAACGGATCAGGACTGACCAATCTGAACGGGGCCAATGTAACCGGAGCGGCGGGTACGGTGGGGCTGGTGGTGCAGGGCGCGAGCGCGCAGACCGCGAACCTGCAGGAGTGGAAAAACAACGGAGGCACGGCGGTGGCCTCGGTTTCCGCCGGCGGCGTGATCAGCGGCGACGGATCGGGAATCAGCAACCTGAGCAGCAGCCAGCTTGTGAACGGCGGCATCAACCGCGAGCAGATCGCGCTGCTGAAGTGGTATCCGGCCTTTCGGAGCGCCAGCTTTGCCGTTGGCAATAGCCCCGAGGGAGTGGCTTTTGACGGGGCCAACATTTGGGTGGCGAACAACAACGGCAACACTGTGAGCAAGCTGCGGGCCTCGGATGGCGCGGTTCTGGGCACCTTTGCCGTCGGCCTCAGCCCCTATGGGGTAGCCTTTGACGGGGCCAACATCTGGGTGGGCGAACCAGAACAGCAACAATGTGACCAAGCTGCGGGCCAGCGATGGCACGCTATTGGGCACCTTTGCCGTGGGCAGCTTTGCCCACGGAGTGGCCTTTGACGGCGCCAACATCTGGGTGGCGAACTACCTCAGCAACACTGTGAGCAAGCTCTGAAAAATAGTTCTCGGTTCTCAGTTCTCAGCGAAAGACTGTCGTTCAGACAAGATCTGCGCAGCCCTCTGCGTTGATCTGCGTTCATCTGCAGGCTAAGCTTTTTGATTTTGCTGCTCCGCGCCTCCGCGGTGAAACCCACTCTAAAACTTCCCACCAAATGCGTTATAGAGCAGCAGAGCATTCAACGCAATGATGACGCCGGTCGTGACATAGGCCAGCAGGTTCGTGATCCGGCTGTTGGCCAGCTCCTGCATGATCCCAACCCGGCGCGTGAGCATGATCAACGGGATAAGCGCGAAGGGCAGCGCAAAACTCAGGACCACCTGCGAGAGCACCAGAATTCTCAGCGGATCGAACCCTAAGCCAATTACCAGCACCGCCGGAATCATGGTGATCAGGCGGCGCAGAAAGATGCTGAACTTGATCTTGAGAAAGCCTTCAATGATCACCTGGCCGGCCATGGTGCCCACGGTGGAGGAAGATAGTCCGGAGAACAACAGTGCAATGGCGAACGCGACCGCCGAAGCCCGGCCCAGCAGTGGCAGCAAGGTCTCGTGGGCCTGCTCGATGGATTCGATCGCGTGGCCGCTGCGCAATGTCACCGCCGCCGCCATGATGATCATGGCCGAGTTAATCAGCCATGCGCCGTTCATGGCGAACAACACGTCAATCAATTCATATTTAACGTGGCGCATACGCTGCAGCCACTGCCCGGTGGGGCAGCGGAACTCGTTTTCGCGCACCCGGTGCTGCACCAGCGCCGAGTGCAGATACACCACGTGGGGCATCACGGTTGCGCCCAGCATGCCCACCGCGATGTAAATACTCTTGGAATCAATTTGCGGAACGATGGTGTGATACCCAATCGCCTTCCAATCGGCCCAGCCCAGGTCAACCAGAAACAGCTCCAGCGCATAACACGCCGCAATTCCAAAAACGAATGCTACGATCACCCGCTCCAGTTTGCGGAAGCCGTAGAGCTCGACTGTGAGAATCAGGAAAACCAGCACGCCCGTGAGGATGGCGGAAAGCAGCATCACGTTCTGCTGGCTCATGCCGTGGGCGAGCAGTTGCGGTCCAAACAGCAGATAGAACCCCAGTGCCGCCCCTAGAAATTCAGCCAGGTCGGTCGCCACTGCGGCCAGCTCGGCGGCGATCCATAAACCCAGGGTCACCGGCCGTGAAAAATGCTCGCGGCAATTTTCCGGCAGCGAGCGTCCGGTGGCGATGCCCAGCTTCGCCGAAAGATACTGAATCAGGATGGCCATTGCGTTCGACCACAACAGCACCCAGAGCAGCTTGTATCCAAAGTGCGTTCCGCCATCAATGTTGGTGGCGAAGTTGCCGGGATCAATGTAGGCCACGCTGGCCACAAACGCCGGACCGAAGTAGGCCCATAGCTCTCCCCGCCGCAGGGAGGGCAGCTTGAGCTTAATGTTCCACCCTTTGCGGGTGGCATCGGTTTCTGGGGTGGTGGACATCATCAGCAGCGGATCGCCAAACTTTACAGTATAGCGGTTGCGAGAATGGTCGGAGAAGGCAGGTTACAGAGAAGAAACCGGCGATTTGAAGGGAATAATTATTGGACTGGTTGGTTTTATCGTTATCTAAGCTGCATTTAACGAAGTTAAAATCCTGCGATTTTCTGGAGACCTCTATGCCTCGGGTCCTTGGTAAGTTGTTACTACTATTGCCTTTATTGTTCGCCATCATTCCCATGCAAGCCCAACAGCCGGTGCAGATGGCCAGCCTGCGTCCTCAGCAGCAACTGCGTTGGCAGCGCACCTCGCCCACTGCACAGCAGCCTGACGGGCCGGTGCTGTATCAACTTCTGCTCAACGCCGGCGGAACTCCGAACAAGCTTGCTCGATTCGACAGCAATCCCCGGCACCTGACCAATTCGCTTCTGACGGATAACGGCAGCACCGTGGCTGTTGGGGGAATGTCCATCAGTAGCTCCGGCATCATCAGCTTTGCGGGTGGGCAGACGTTCGCAGGGACCGGAACAGTGACCAGCGTGAGTGCCGGAGCGGGACTTACTGGCGGGCCTATCACCATCAGCGGCACGCTGAGCCTGGATACAAGCTTTACTAACAATCTCTATCCACGCCTGGCAGGGGCCAACCTTTTCACCACCGGCACCCAGGCCATCCAGACCGGAGCGCCGGGCACGGTGGGGCTGGTGGTGCAGGCAGTGAACGCGCAGACCGCCAACCTGCAGGAGTGGAGAAGCATCATGGCCGTGCCTGTGGCCTCGGTTTCGGCCAGCGGCGTGATCAGCGGAGCGTTCAGCGGCGACGGGTCGGGGCTCACCAACCTGAGCAGCAGCCAACTCGTGAACGGTGGTATCAACCGCGAGCAGATCGCGCTGCTGAAGTGGTATGCCGCCAATCAGACCACCACCTTTGCTGTTGGTGGCGGTTCCGCAGGGGTGGCCTTCGACGGGGCCAGCATCTGGGTGGTGAATCTAGGCCCCAACAGCGTGAGCAAGCTGCGGGCCAGCGATGGCACGGTGCTGGGCACCTTTCCCGTTGGCAATGGCCCGGTGTCACTGGCCTTTGACGGGGCCAACATCTGGGTGGCGGACCAGAACAGCAGGAATGTGAACAAGCTCCGTGCCAGCGATGGCACAGTGCTGGGCACCTTTGCCGTTGGCGCCACCATCAACCATCCTGGAGTAGCCTTTGACGGGACCAACATCTGGGTGACGAACAACGGCGATAACACTGTGAGCAGGCTGCGGGTCAGCGATGGCGCTACGCAAGGGGGCCCCTTTCCCGTAGGCGTCAACCCCTTTGGAGTAGCCTTTGACGGGTCGAGCATCTGGGTGGCGAACCAGGGCGGCAACACTGTAAGCAAACTGCAGGCCACGAGTGGCATGGTGCTGGGCACTTTTGCCGTCGGCGCCAACCCCGCTGGAGTGGCCTTTGACGGGATCAACATCTGGGTGGCGAACCAAGGCGATAACACTGTGAGCAAGCTGCGCGCCAGCGATGGCGCACCGTTGGGCACCTTCCCCGTCGGCTCCGGCCCTATTGCGGTGGCCTTTGACGGGTCGAGCATCTGGGTGACGAACCAGTTCGGCAACACGGTGAGCAAGCTGCGGGCCAGCGATGGTGCGCCGTTGGGCACCTTTTCAGTTGGCACGTTCCCCTATGGAGTCGCTTTTGACGGGGCCAACATCTGGGTGGCAAACCAGTTCAGCAACACTGTGAGCAAGCTCTAAAAAACAGCACCCAATTGTCAGTACTTTGTACACAGGAAAAAACGGGTCGTCCAGACAAAATCTTTGGGCCGGCTCGCCCGCAGAGCGTGGGGGGACTTATTTCCGTGCGGACGAGATGCCTCGTCTCGATGGCGGTTCCACAATTACTGTATCTGCTGCCGTGTGTTGAGTGCCTCTTTGGAAACAGTAATCACGGGTCAGGCCGGCTTTGGGGTGATGGATATCAATGGTCGAACCGCCAAATGTCAAGTATATACGCGCCTTTTGATTACCAAAGTTTGCTGTCAGCGCAACCAATGCGTGGTAAGCTTCTTATACCTTCCTTAAAACAGAAGCAAGAGTCCCCCCCGACTGCAATCCCCCAATAACTTTAGTGGAGGCAAACTATGCCATCGCATTCCCTCGCCCGTCGTTGGGGCTTCGCCATCTTGTCCGTATTGCTTTTGTTGACCCCATCCGTTTTTGCCCAAGTGCAAGTCGCAAAGTTGCGTCCGGATTTGGTTTGGCAGCGCACTTCGCCCACCCGGGGCGCGGTTGAGGGGCCCGTGCTGTATCAGCTCCTGCTCAGCGGCGCGGGGACGCCGGGCACGATTGCAAAGTTCGATACCAATCCCCGTCATCTCATCAACTCACATATTAGTGACAATGGAGGCATTGTAGCCATTGGCGCCATGAGTGTGGACAGCAGTACGGGAATCATCAGCTTTGCCGGCGGCCAGACATTTCCCGGAACGGGAAGCGGCACCATCACGAATGTAACGGCAGGAACAGGTCTCTCGGGCGGCGGCAGCAGCGGAAATGTAACTCTCAACAATGCCGGAGTCCTGGGAATCACCGCGGCCGATAGCAGCGTTACCGTGGGCGGAACCGCCGCCAATCCTACACTGGCGGTCAACACCACAACCAGCGATACGCGCTATGTGCTCAAGACCGGCGACACCATGACCGGCACGTTGAACCTTCCCGTCAACGGTTTGGTGGCTGGCGGCAGCCAGCTTGTTCTTTCCGGAGGGAAGGTGGGTATTGGTACAGCCAGCCCGAACGCGCAGTTGCAAGTGTCAGGTCCAGGCGGCGCACAAGGCATTGGAAATGGCGGTCCCGGCGGACCTGGTGATGCGGGATTG
>DATHMF010000074.1 GCA_035487355.1 Terriglobales bacterium
GGGTTGGGACGGTCGAGCACAACCACCTCAGTCCCAGTTTTCGCGGCAGATTCCAGAAAATACCCCATCGTAGTTTCGTAGGTGTAGAAGTGCACGCCGGCATCTTGAAGATCAATTACCACTGCATCCAGATTCTTAAGCACATCCAGCGGAGGATGTCGCTGCGCATCCGTGGCGCCGTAAACGTTGTAAATAGGCACGTGCGTGGCGGCATCGACTGAATTCCCGATGTCGGTCGTATCCAGTTGGCCGGCAGCGCCGTGTTCGGGAGAAAAAATTGCAACCAACTGCACACCTGGAATTTGCGCGAGAACGTCGATAGTGCGGCGTCCCTGAGCGTCAACTCCGGTCTGGTTGGTGAGCACGCCAATGCGCCGAGGCGAGCTTTTGGAGCCATGCAATTGAGTAAAGTTTTGGGCTTCGAGCACATCAATCCCAGTGAGAACCGTACCATTACGAACCGCCAGCCGCCGCTCGCCCGCCAAAGTTTCGTTGTAGCCGGTGATAGCCGCCAGCTTGGCTTTGTCTTCGTCTTTGACCTCCAATTCCAGGGCGTCAGTAATCGCCGTGGCCGCGCGCGAGCGCAGAGAAATCGTATTCTGGCCGCCTCTGGGATGCACTGCATTGGTCAGGATAATGATGTAGGTCTGGGTAAGCGGATCAATCCAGATAGAGGTACCGGTAAATCCAGTGTGGCCGTAAGAGCCCACAGGCAACAACTCTCCGCGATTGCTGGAAAAAGGCGAGTCAATGTCCCATCCCAAACCGCGGAGAATAGTGGAATTGGCCGGCTGCTGGGGCGTGGTCATCTTTTCAATAATTTCAGGTGAAAGGATTTTGTCGCCATCGAGCATGGCTTGGGCAAAACGGCTGAGGTCGTCGGCCGTTGAAAACAATCCGGCGTGTCCGGCAACGCCACCCATGCGGCGCGCTCTGGGATCGTGCACCTCGCCCCGCATCATGATGCCGCGGTCGTCATATTGCGTCGGAGCAATTTGTGGCAACCACGCTTGCGGAGGCAGAAAAGCCGTATGCGTCATGTTCAACGGGTGAAAGATATGAGCCTCAGCATATTCTTTCAGCGACATGCCCGAGAGATGTTCGACCAAAGCGCCAAGAACGATGTAATTGGTATCGCTATAGCGGAACTGAGAGCCGGGCGGCGAAACCGGTTTTTCATCAAAGGCCAGTTCGAACGCCCGCTGTTTTCCCTGCCAGGGCGGATTCAGATCAATATCTTCGCGCAATCCGGAAAAATGGGTCAGCAACTGGCGCACGGTTATATCTTCCTTACCGTTGCGTCCGAACTCCGGCAGATAGCGGGCCACGGGATCATTCAATCTCACCTGGCCAAGTTGCACCATGCGCATGATCGAAGGAGCCGTGGCGATAGATTTGGTGAGTGAAGCCAGGTCAAAAATCGTGTCCAGCGTCATGGCTTCGCGCCGGGGCTCGAGTGCTCGAGATCCAAAGGCGCGGCGGTAAACAACTTCCCCTTTATGGCCCACTAAAACCATTGCACCGGGAATTTTTCCTTCGGCGACCGCTTGCTCAAAAATGTTGTCCACCGCGGCAAAGCGCGGATCACGTTTTTCAGCATCATCGCCGCGCCCGAGCGGTGCCGAAAGAAACGATAAGACGAGAAACCACACTAAAAGGCAGAAGGAGAGGAAAGCACGAGACGAGGTACACCGTTTGTACATAATGTGTCTGGGTCTTTTATAAAGCCGCAGGGGTATTCAGGCAAGCAGGCTCTGTGTAAAATCGCTGTGGGTAAAAAAATAAAACTGGCCTGAAAGGAACGGTCTCGCGAGCTGCGATCCTGGAATAATCCTGTTTCACTTAAAGATGCCTATGGCGGGCAAGCACAACGCTTTGCACGCGCCTTCGAGGTACTCAAGCAAGGCGTTGCCGAATCTGCGTTCCCCGGAGCTTCGGTGGCGGTCACGCTCCGTGAAGAGCTGGTGGCATTGGCTGGAGTAGGGCATTTCACCTATGCCCCGGACTCGACGCCGGTGGACCACAACACAATTTACGATCTCGCTTCGGTATCCAAGGTGATCGCAACCACGACTATGGCCATGATGTTGTACGAGAGACGGAAATTGCGGCTGGATATGCCGGTCAAAGAGGCGCTTCCGGAATTTGCCGGAACCGACCCGATACGAGACCGAGTCACAATCCGAATGCTGTTGAACCATACCGCCGGATTGCCTTCCTACCTGCGGCTCTTTGAACAAGCCAACGACCGGGAGCGGCTGGTGCAAAATGCCTCGCGCGCGCCACTGACCGCGGAGCCGGGTACACGCGCCGATTACAGCGACATTGGGTTTATTATTCTGGGCGAGTTATTGGCGCGCACCGCCGGCGAGCCGCTCGACAGCTTCTGCCGCAAAGAGATTTTTAAACCTTTGGGCATGCGCGATACCACATATAATCCGCCGATGAATTGGGGGCAGCGTATTCCACCCACCGTGGATGACCGCTCCTTTCGCAAACGCATTGTTCAGGGAGAAGTTCACGATGAAAACGCCAGCATTTTGCGCGGAGTCGCGGGACACGCCGGTCTTTTTGCCACAGCTTACGATGTGGCGCGGTTTGCACAGTGTCTGTTAGACGGTGGCTCGCCTATCCTTAAACGCGAAACCGTAGAATTATTTACGACTCGCGATGCCTCCGTCCCCGGTTCGTATGCGCTGGGGTGGGACACTCCTTCAGCCCCGTCACAATCAGGAAAATATTTCTCGCCAAAATCTTATGGGCACCTGGGCTACACCGGAACGTCGTTGTGGATTGATCCTGAGCGGCAGCTCTCGGTGACTTTGCTCACTAATCGCACCTGGCCCGACCGCGCATCCGACAAGATCAAAACTGTGCGTCCCACCTTCCACGATGCCATACTGGAAGCCCTTGATAGGAACGATTGAGTAAGCCATACGTCATGAGCCCTCGTAACCACATTCACAAACTCAGCACCGAGCAGCGTAACCGCGCCTCGCGGCACCTGGATTTGCGGTCTGCGGTTGAAATTGCCCACATCATCAACCGCGAAGACCGCAAAGTTGCTGCGGTTGTGGCCCACGCGCTGCCACAGATCGCACAGGCCATCGAGGCGATTGCGCGCGCCATTGGCTCGGGAGGCAAGCTGATTTACGTAGGAGCCGGGACCAGTGGACGACTGGCCGCGCTGGACGCCGCAGAGTGCGTCCCCACTTTTAATACTGACCCCAAAATTGTGCAATACGTGATTGCAGGCGGAGACAAAGCCCTCGGCAAGCCGGCGGAATACAGCGAAGACTCACGCGAGGCCGGCAAACGAGACTTGGCGAAGCGCCGGCCATCGAAGCGCGATGTGGTCATCGGCATCGCCGCCAGCGGATCTACTCCATACACCGTGGCCGCATTGCAATATGCACGCAAGGTCGGAGCTTACACGGTTGCCGTGACCTGCAATTACAATACGCCGCTGGCTCGGGCAGCCCATATCGCTATCGTAGCCGCAGTAGGGCCCGAGGTGATCTCGGGTTCGACCCGCATGAAAGCCGGTACTGCACAAAAATTGATCTTGAACATGCTGACCACGGGCGCTATGACGCGGCTGGGATACGTTTTTGACAACCTGATGGTGAACGTCACACCCAAGAACGACAAGCTGACCGAGCGTGGCATCGGCATCCTGCAAACCATGGCCAAGATATCGCGGGCCAAGGCCATACGCGCACTGAAGGCCTCGGGCAAAAATGTCCCGGTAGCCCTGGTCATGCTGATGGGGCATGTCCCGCGCCCGCAGGCAGAAAAATTATTGCACACCACAAAAGGAAATGTACGGCAGGCAGTCGAGGCCGCCCTGGGCTGATATCAAAGAGGCATCAAACTATTGGTCTTCGAGGAGTTATCGCCTATCATTTGCTTGAGGTACGCCCTGAGAAGTAGCGTCGGCGTCCCGTTGGCGGTTGAGTGGGACCTCTTGCGCAGACGCCTCAGAGCTTGAAGAAAAGACGTGTATGCTTATTTCGAACTACCCATATTTCAAGGCGCGATTTATGTATCTAGACACTACTCCAGCAAGTATGAGTTTAAAGGCATCTTATGTTATTGAATATTAAAGACTTAACACCGAAAATCGGGCGTCAGCAAGTACCCCACCTGACCCGCGGAAATCCGCAAGACCACGGGAAAAACAGAAATGGATAAATTTGTCATTCGCGGCGGGAACCCGCTGCTGGGAACGATTCGGGTCAGCGGCGCAAAGAATGCTGCTCTCCCTGCCATGGCCGCTGCCCTGCTTACCGATGAACCGGTGATTCTGGAAAACGTCCCCGACGTGCGTGACATCGAGACCACGCGTAAGTTGCTGGTGGCAATGGGCGCTGAGGTTGAATTGGGCTACGGACGCGCCCACCACCGCACCACCATCAACTGCAAGAACTTGAGCACAAACCCGGAGGCCTCCTACGAGCTGGTGAAGACCATGCGGGCCTCCACGCTGGTCCTGGGGCCCCTAGTGGCCCGTACAGGGTGCGCGCGCGTCTCCCTTCCCGGAGGCTGCGCTATTGGAGCACGCCCCATTGACCTGCACATCAAAGGATTGGAACGGCTGGGTGCAACCATTACACAGGAGCACGGCTACATAGAGGCCCGCGCCGACCGCCTGCGTGGCAACCACATTGTTTTCGAAAAGATTACTGTCACCGGGACCGAAGACCTCATGATGGCGGCGGCCCTTGCCCAGGGCGAAACCATGATGGAAAACTGCGCCCGTGAACCTGAGGTCTCCGATCTGGCAGCGCTGCTCAATAAGATGGGTGCAAAAATCGAAGGCGCGGGAACGGGAACCATTCGCATCCTTGGAGTGGAAAAGCTCCACGGCGCACGCCACCGCATCATTCCCGATCGCATCGAAGCCGGAACTTTCATCATTGCTGGAGCACTGACCGGGGGTGACCTGATGGTGTCTAACTGCGACCCCAAGCACCTGGGCGCGCTGCTGCAAAAGCTGCAGGAGGTCGGCATCACCATTCATGAATCCTCCGACGCGGTACGCGTGAGTGCCGGCAGCTCCATCAAGGCTATAGACATGAGCACGGAAGAGTACCCCGGATTCCCCACCGACATGCAGGCGCAATACATGACCTTGGCCACGCAAGCCGATGGCACTTCCGTCATTACCGAAAATATCTTCGAGAACCGCTTCATGCACGCCCAAGAGCTGGTCCGAATGGGAGCCAACATCAAGATTGAAGGCCGGCGCGCCGTGGTACGAGGAAAAACGCCTTTAAGCTCGGCCGCAGTTCTGGCTTCCGATCTGCGGGCATCGGCATCGCTTGTCTTGGCCGCGCTGGTCGCCGACGGCGAGACCATCATTGATCGCGTGTATCACATTGACCGCGGCTATGAGCGCATTGAAGAAAAGCTGCGCGGCGTAGGTGCGCAAATGAAGCGGATTGGCGAAATGCTCTCGCGGCGCAGCAGTGCGGTGCCGGCGGTGACGAATTAGAGCTTAATCCCCAAAAGCGAGCTAACGATCACAATCAGCAGCACCGTGAAAGAGATGAGGGCGTATTTCCAGTCGCGGGCGTGCAGATACAAGAACAAAAGCGTAATGATGCGCAGAACCGGGGTTGCCATCAACAGCAATATTCCAACGCGCATGACCTGCATGCCAAGCGGTCCAGAAACTGCCGCCCAGAGCAGCAAACCAATCAGCAATAAAGCTATAGACCCATAGGCCCCGATGCGCAGAATGAGCGCTACCCAGCGGTCGGTGCTTTTGCTTCCTTGGTTTTCTGGGGTGAATTTCTCAGACGCCATCAATTCAGCCCTCCTGAAGCAATACGCAGTGCCATCTGGACAGCCAGAAAAATCATCACCCCGATAAGCAGGAACTGCACATATACAGCATGAAGGCGCGGAGCCAACCGCGCTCCCAACATGGATCCGGAGAACACGCCGATGACAAGAGGCACAACCACCTCGAGACGGATATCGCCGCGCCCGTAGTAAATGTAGGCGCTGGTGGCAGCAGTCACACCAATCATGAAGTTGCTGGTGGCAGTAGCCACCCGCAGAGGAACACCCATAAACAGATACATCACAGGAACTTTGATCAAGCCTCCGCCCACCCCCAAAAGGCCGGAGAATGCCCCCGCCACGAACGAAGCAGCTAACCCGAGTGGGTAGCGGCGCACCGTGTAAGCGGACACCTCAGTTTCCGTCTTCTTGGAACGCGCGCTCCACATGTGCCGCAGCAACGAAAAGGCACTGTAGCCGATAAAGGCAATAAACAACATTCCAAGAATCCGGCGATGAATAGAATGGGCCACCATGGCGGCAAGAGCAGCACCGAGCGTGGTACTCAATTCGAGGGTCATGCCCAATTTCATATTGGCAACATGCCGCTCCACGTGAACCGACGAGGTCGCCGTCGAAGTAGCAATCACCGAAACCAGGCTGGCGCCAATGGCTTGCGGAAATGGGAGATGAAAATAGAGCGCCAGAACAGGAATGATGATGATGCCGCCACCCAGTCCCACCACTGCACCCAAAGAACCGGCCAGGAAGCCGACCACCGCCAGGATGAGCGTGGAAACCAGGGTCATTGGGGAAAGAAAGATTATAGAACACGTGAAAGAAAAAGCCTTCCGGACTGGAAGGCTTTTTCTACAGACTTTATTTTTACCGATCCTTCACGAATTGCTGCTGGATCCAAAAATTCGGATCACTGCGGCATGATACTGCCGGTCGGTGCTCCACCAAAGGTATTGTAGTTGTTGAGGAATGTGACGATGGCGCCGCCGCCAGCCGTTGACATTCCTGCGTTCGTGTTGTCGAAAAGTGACACGCCGGCAACGCGAACCGTCGAAGCGGTTCCGGAAAAGAGTCCTACATTGGTATTTAGCCCTGCGGTCGAAAAGGCCAAACTTATCACTGCGTTGCCCGCGGCCGCCTGGGCAGCGAAGCCGTTGACGTTACCGGAGGCGTCGCTTCTGCTTACGCTGAAATTGCTGAAGTCGGCGGCAAAGATGCCATCGTGTCCATTGTTTTCAAAGCGGGAGTTGTCAACAACTATGGAAACGGTGTTAGCGGCATCAGTCGCCTGCACGCCGTTTTGGGTGTTGTCTTGGACGATGGTATCGATAATGAATGCCTTGCCGCCATCGGATTTGGCGATGTCTATACCGTTATTGTTGAAGCTAAAGATCACGCAAGATTCTATATGAAGAGCCTTGCCTTGGGTCCACCTAACTCCGTTGATCCCACTATTGTTGTTTCCATTAATGCGGAGGTTGCGCAGAGTCACCACATCATTTGGTTGGGCCTGAACGACAATGCCATTAGTGCCGGCGACCAACACCGAGGCAACCTGCCCTCCACCACCGTCAATGGTGATGGCCTTGGTGATTGTAACTGCGCCAAAACCACCTGGATCCAGAGCGTCAATCTCGCCGCCGACAGCAGTCTTGGAGATTGCGCCGGCAAAGGTCTTACATGGGGCAGTGCGGCTGCACGGGTTGGCGTCATCTCCAACGCCAGAAACCCATGTCCGGGATGCCTGGGCGCTCACTAACGTGCTCCCAAGCAAGACAATAGTTAAGAGGATCAGCAAATTGATTTTACGCATTTCAAATGTCCTTTGATTGAATTTTTGACAAATTGGCCCAGCTCTGCCGACTTGCAGGCCCAATTTTGCGGCAGGAGCGTAGCTTGTGTAAGGGGGAGACTAAACCAAAGGCATCATACCAGAAAAATGTCGAATTTCTACACAACATTTAAGTAAGCTTATGTTCAATGGATAGTAAGCGCAGCCGAAAATTACGGTTCTTGGACAAAACAATCAAGTCTGGCCGTGCATTGAGTCAATGCACGGCCAGACAGACAGAAGACATGGGGTTTGCGATGGCAGAGAACGATATCAGTGAAGATCCTTCCCCTAACCGCTGCCGGGACCCGAAAAATGCGTATTACTGCGGCATGATGCTGCCGGTCGGTGCTCCACCAAGGGTATTGTAGTTGTTGAGGAATGTTACGATGGCGCCGCCGCCAGCCGTTGACATTCCCGCGCCCGCGTTGTCGAAAAGTGACACGCCTTCAATGCGAACCGTCGCAGCAGTACCGGCAAAGAGTCCCACATTGCTGTTTAGCCCCGCGGTCGAATTGGCCAAACTTATCACTGCGTTGCCCCCGGCCGCCTGGGCAGCGAAGCCGTTAACGTTGCCTGAGGCGTCGCTTCTGCTTACACTGAAATTGCTGAAGTCGGCTGCAAACATGCCATCGTGTCCATTGTTTTCAAAGCGGGAGTTGTCCACCACTACGCTAACGGTGTTAACCGTATCAGTCGCCTGCACGCCGTTTTGGGTGTTGTCTTGGACGATGGTATCGAGAATGAACGCCTTGCCGCCATCGGATTTGGCGATGTCTATACCGTTATTGGTGAAGCCGAAGATTACGCAGTTCTCTATGTGGAGAGCCTTACCGCTGGTCCACCTGATTCCGTTGAGTCCACCACCAACTTGGGGGTTCTGGTCAACTCCGTTGATTCTAATGTTTCGGATGGTAACAATGTCGTTCGCGCCAGCTTGTACGACAATTCCATTGATGCCGCCGCTGACCAGGACGGAAGCAACCTGACCTCCGCCACCGTCAATGGTGATGGCCTTGGTAATGGTGACCGCGCCGAATCCACCTGGGTCGAGAGCATCAATTTCGCCCCCGACAGCAGTCTTGGAGATTGCGCCAGCGAAGGTCTTACATGGAGCGGTGCGGCTGCAAGGGAAAGCATCATCTCCGACGCCGGAAACCCAAGTCCTAGACGCTTGTGCGCTCGTCAATGCGGTAGCCAGTAAAACAATGGTAAAGAGGTTAAGCAAATTCATTCTGCTCATTTTTGAATGTCCTTTGATTGAATTTTGATTGGATTTTGAAATACAGATCCGCCTTTGCCGGCTTTCAGGACCCATTGTTCGCGGCAGAGCCGAGGATCTGTAAAGTTGTGACAGAAATCAGCAAATCGTGTCATGTAAAGAGCCTGTTTTTTAAGGTAGTGACATAGTTTTCACTGAACTTTGATGAAGCAAAATGCTCTTATACGACTTCAGGAATTTTCTCGGTTTGGAACCACATCACTACTTTTTCCACAGCCATTTAGCCGCACCTTTCAAGAAGACGCATATCTGTGCAACCTGAAATTATCGATGGAAAACGGAAATACTTGCCGTCTGAAGTAAGTACGGGATCTTAGGAAAAGTAGATTTAGGGAAAAGCAGATTCTAGAAAAATCCCCCATGGCCGAAGCCATGAGGGACGGAAAAGCTATTTGACCGCGATATCTTGAGGGCCTTTCAGCGGCGCGTTAACTTAGTGGCGATGGCCACCACCACTGCCGCCACTGCCCCCGCGATGACCGCCACCGTTACGTCCGCCGCGTCCGCCCCGGCGTCCGCCCCGGCCTCCACGATCACCGCCCCGGTCGCCGCCGCGATCACGATGCGGTGGCCGGCCAGCGTGCGCGGGCTCACCTTCAACGCGGTTAAAGTTGGGTTCGCCTTCGCTGTGGGTATCCTCTGCGCTGAAATCCCCATCTCCGCCCTCAAGGGTCATGCTGCCGACCGTTGGCGGGGCTTCGCCACCGCCCATTTTGGCACGTTGCTCCTTCAAGATGGCCTTGCGCGAGAGACGAATGCGATTACCTTCAATGGAAAGCACCTTGACCAGCACTTGATCGCCTTCTTTGAGTTCATCGTGAATATCGGCAATACGATGCTCAGCAACTTCGCTAATATGCAGCAGACCATCGGTTCCGGGGAAGATTTCCACAAAGGCGCCGAATTCAGCCAGCCGAACGACTTTTCCGAGGTAGGTCTTCCCTACTTCCGGTACGGCAGTGAGATCGCCGATCATCTGCAGGGCCTTAGCGGCTGCTTCCTCGTTGTTGGAAGCGACGTTGACCTTGCCGGTGTCGTCCACATCAATCTTGACTCCGGTCGCATCAATGATACCCCGGATAACTTTGCCGCCCGGGCCAATGAGATCGCGAATCTTATCCACTGGAATCTGCAGAGTATGGATGCGCGGAGCGTGTTCGGAGACCTTAGTGCGCCCCTCACCCAGAACTTCATTCATGCGATCGAGGATGAACAATCTTCCCTGGCGGGCCTGCTCCAGGGCTTCACGCATGATCGTGGTGCTGATGTTGGGCACCTTGATATCCATTTGCAGGGCGGTAATGCCGTCGCGTGTGCCTGCCACTTTGAAATCCATATCGCCGTAATGATCTTCGGCACCAGCAATGTCCGTCAGGATGGCGTAGGCATCACCTTCCTTCACCAATCCCATGGCTACGCCGGCAACCGGGGCCTTGAGGGGCACACCAGCATCCATCAGGGAAAGCGATGCGCCGCAGACGCTTGCCATGGAAGACGATCCATTGGATTCCAGAATGTCAGAGACCACGCGCATGGTATAGGGCCAAACATCTTCGCCCGGCAGCACCGCTGAGATAGAGCGCTCGGCGAGAGCGCCGTGGCCGACTTCGCGGCGTCCGGCTCCACGCATGAAAGAAACCTCGCCCACCGAAAAAGGCGGGAAATTGTAATGCAGCATAAAACGCTTTTTGGTCTCTCCCTCAAAGCGCTCAATGCGTTGCATATCATCGGTGGTGCCCAGAGTAGTAGTCACCAGGGCCTGGGTTTCGCCACGGGTAAAGACGGATGAGCCGTGGGTGCGAGGCAGCACACCCACTTCAATACTGATGGGGCGTATCTGATCGAAGGCGCGGGCATCGGGACGGCGACGGTCCTTCGTCACCTGCTCGCGGAAAATACGCTCACGCAGAACTTCATAGTAATGCGAGAGGCGCTTACGAGCTGCCTCGTCATCTTCTGAAATCTGGCCAATGAGTTCTTTCTTAATCTCATCCACCAATTGGTAGCTCTCGGATTTGGGGTGCTTTTTGGTATCCAGCGCATCACTCAAGCGCTCGCCGACCTTGGCCTTCAACTCGTCGTAATAAGCCTGCTCGAATTCCACAGGTGCGACTTCGCGCTTTTTTACACCTACCAACTCAGCAAGGCTGCGGATGGCAGAACATATTTTCTTGATCTCGGTGTGAGCAAATTCAATGGCATCAACTATGATCTCTTCACTCACCTCGCGGACGCCGGCTTCGATCATCACAATGCCTTCCGGCGTACCCACTACCGTAATGTTCAGTTTGCCCTCTGCGATCTCTTTATAGGTGGGATTGATGATGAACTTGCCATCGATCTGGCCAACCCGTACTGCGCCTACCGAATAAGGGAATGGAACATCGGAAACCGCCAAGGCTGCGCCGGCACCATTAATAGCAAGCACGTCAGGATCGTTTTCAGTATCGGCAGAGAGCACAAGAGCAATAACCTGGGTATCGTTGCGGAATCCTTCGGGAAAGAGCGGGCGGATGGGGCGGTCAATCATGCGGCTGGTCAGGATTTCACGTTCGCTGGGACGGCCTTCGCGCTTGATAAAGCCGCCGGGGATGCGTCCGCCGGCATAGGTGTATTCACGGTAATCCACCGTCAGGGGGAAAAAATCCGTGCCTTCGCGTGGTTGGGCGTTGGCGCAGGCGGTTGCGAGGATTACATTGTCGCCGCTGCGCACCACGGCTGAGCCGTGCGCTTGCTTGGCCCAATGGCCGGTTTCAAAAGAGAGTTTTTTGCCACCTGCGAGTTCAACGGTGACTTCGTGCTTCATAGAGTTCCTTCTTTCCTGCGAAGATGCATGGCTTCCGTGTTGGTGGGTGAGAGAGCGAAGCGGCCCTGATGTTTGCTGCTATGCGGCGCCCCTGCCGATGCAGCGAAATACACTAATCCTAATGCAGAACTACCTGGTCCAGTTGCTGGCAAAGGCAGAAATTACTTGCGGATGCCGTGCTTCTGAATAACGGTTTTGTAACGCTCGGAGTCGTAGGTCTTCAGATAATCGAGCAAACGACGTCGCTTGCTAACTAGCATAAGAAGCCCGCGCCGGGAGGCGTGATCCTTCTTGTGAGTTTGGAAGTGCTGCGTCAAATCACCTATTCTTTCCGAAAGAATCGCAATCTGCACTTCGGGGCTGCCGGTATCGTTGTTATTCCGCTGATGCCGGATGATAATCTCTTGCTTTTGCTGCTTCGCTAACACTTGGCTTGATGCACTCCTACTGTTTTATTTTCAATCGTTTGTAAACCTTACTACAGTAACACGCTGGAGGTAAGCGTGTAAAGGCAGGGCGGTTGGAGTCTATCTTTTGACTGTTAGCTTTTGGCTTATGTGATACTTAGGCGGAATTGCGAGTCTGGGCAACCGTACTCTGTGGCGCTTTTTTCCTGGATACAACCGATTTATTCAATTCCAGTATTCCGATGATAGGACCAGGCATGCCCGTATCAACGCCCCGACGGACAGGACGAGATCTTTGGCAAAGCTGCCCCATCAACTGACGCTCATGCTGGTTGAGCACGTGTTCGGGAAGCACATTAAAATTGCGGAAAGTCCATAAAAGCTGAAGGCGCTGCGCAAAGGAAGGCTCGACAAAGCGCAACTCACCGTCGGTCTCGACTTGCAAGACACCTCGACGAATCTTCTCGATCCACATGTTCCAGAGCTCTGAATCGGCAAACTGAATGCCGAGAAATGCGACTGAAGTGGCCCACCACGCAAACCAGGGATATACAACAAGAAGAAGGAATTGATACCAAAGATACGCCTGCCTTGAAACTCACGCAAGCTTTTCTTGCGTTACGTCGGGGCAATGTACTTGTGGGGATACTAGTTAATACATAACTTAATAGATAATTTTTGGATTGCCGCTCCCAGGGGTTAAGAGGGCAAACAGACAAGACGAAGCGATAGATTTAGTGCCGAAACGCAGTAATCCGGGGAATCTAGACGGCCAGTTCGCGATCGCGTTCTTCCTGCTGGGGCTGGGCGATTTGCACGAATAGCTCGGGACGGGCTTTCTTAAGCAGGGGAAGCTTATGTTGCGGAGCGCGCCAGTAATCCATGTATGACGTCTGATGGGCGCAGGAGATGGTGCAGTTGGGCGCACAATGCTTTTCGATCAGGAACTCGCGGCGGATGTCGTCTACCGTGTATTCCAGCAAGGGAACGCCCGGGGTGCCGCGCTGCTGCGAACAATAGTGCACCAAACCATCTTCACAGATATACAGATAGCGGGAGCCAGAGCGGCAGCGCCAATTGTTGGGCTTTCCCAGGGCGATGTTTTCCTGGAATTTGTTCAGCCGCGAGTAGCTGGAGCGATTCATCTCCTTCATCTCGCGGTAAACTGCCTGCTCTCGCTCTGAAAGCGGCTTAAGCTGCCCAACATGATTGTGGATGATCCCTACCGTGGAGGTAAATCCCAGTTCGCGGGCGCGGCGGCCGATCACCACGGCATCTTCCGGGTTCTGAATTCCGCCGCCAATTACGGAATTGATATTCACGTGAAATTCGGCATACTCGGCCAGCATTTGCAGTTTTTTGTCGAGCACCTTCAGGCTCTTTTTGGAGGTATCGTCGGGCGTTACATTATCAATGCTGATTTGCAGATGCTCCAGTCCGGCACGGTTCAGCCGTTCAATACGCTCGGGAACCAGAAGATATCCGTTGGTAATCATGCCGGCAATGACGCCGTGGCTGCGAATGCGGGCGATGATTTCATCGAGATCGGGATGCAGAAGCGGCTCACCGCCGCTGATGACAATAATGGTAGTACCCAGTTTGCCCAGATGATCAACCCGAGCAAACATCTCTTCTTTGGTCACAGGCTTGGAAACATCATCGTATTCGTTGCAGTAGGCGCACGCCAGATTGCAGCGTCGTACGGGAATGATCTGCGCCTGCACGGGATGGTCTGTGGAGAGCAGGCCCTTCACAATCATCTTCAATTCGCGCGACCGGCGATGAAATGTCTTTAAAGTCCGCCGGAGGGATGAGGGTTTCTGCACCATAGGGGCCGTTTCTGATGTCTTAGGGAAAAAGGCCGCCGGCTAAGGCGGCCTCGAATAACCTTAATTTTCGCAAAACAATGCGCATTCACAACAAAGTTTAGTCGCCGAAGACTTCTTCCTTGACCTCTTCTTTCGCGCCAGCCGGTTTGGAAGCGACCTTGGAAGAAACCAGGGTATTGAGTTGCACAAAATTACCGCTAGGCGCCGGCTCTTTCAGCACATGCTGACGGTATAGCTTTTCCATACGGGCATTTTCAGCATCCTGCTTGTTTTTGGCATCGCGAGCGCGCAGCTTCTCTTCGCGGGCGTTCTTGGCAATTCCCAGCTCATCCAGATCATGCTGACGCTCGGCATTCACGTGTACCTCATTCAGCTTCAACTTGTGGCTGGGGTCAGCCAGATTGACCTGTTTGCCGCCAGCGAAGATCTCATGGCGTCCATGCTCCTCGTACCACTTGGTGAGCGAAGCGGTCATGTGCATTTTCTCGATGATGTTGCGCCATCCCACCCCGGTGTTATAGGCGCAGAAGCTGATCTCGCCCTCTTGTGTGGCGTAAGGAATAATGCACTGCTCGGTGCGGCGAAAATCGTAGTTATAAAGATCCTGGAACCACATACCAGCGATAAACAGGAAGTTCCAGCGATCACTGCGACGCCTTTTAATATCTTCGATGGTGCGGTCCCCTTTAACGCTGCCGTATTTCTCATTGGCGCCCTTAGTGGCCCCAAAGGCTTTATCAAACTTCTTCAGCAGGTCCGTCAGTTTAAAGTGGGTGGGAGACTTGTAAGGGTTGTAATTGCGCAACAGAGCCAGAGCCATGCCAAAGAGCGACAAGAAATGACCTCGAGCCGCATCGTTAATCTTGGCTACGTCCTTGGCCAGGCGCTCGCCGTTCAGGAAAGCTGTAACCGGGGCGGACTCTTTGGTTTCCTTGTCAATCATCACCGCCATACCTACGCCGCAGTTGGGGTGGCAGCCACAGCTAAGGTGTCCCCAGTCGGAGTTAGGACCGTGTACCAGATCAGCCCAATCGGAGAATGTGCTCATGAACGAAATCGGGAACCAGTCACGGATGGGCTCTCCAAGTCCGGTTTGATTTTTCACATCGTGGGCGAGGTGCGAAAGCGTGTAACGCTGCGCCTTGCGCCGCTCGTCGGTAACAGCTTCATCGCGGCCAGTGAAGGAAACCGGCTGGAATGACAGGAAGGAGATAATCTTGGGGTTCTCCAGAGCAAACTGAATGATCTTGCCTACCTGTTCGTTGTTGATCCCATTCACGATGGTAGTCACGGGCACGATTTCCACTCCAGCTTCGTGCAGGTTGTGGATGGCCTTCAGTTTCACATCGAACAGGTTGCCGACCTTGCGGTGCTCGTTGGCGGCATTGCCGATACCGTCAAATTGCAGGTAGGCATAGCGCAAGCCGGCTTCACGGGCCTGCTTGCAGAAATCCAGGCTCTTGGCGAACTCGATGCCGTTCGTTGCCGCCTGTACGCTGTTATAGCCCACCTTGCGGGAGTAACGTAGCGCATCCAGGAAGTAGGGCGAAATCGTCGGCTCGCCGCCGGAAAACTGTACTGACATCTGCCGCCGCGGCTTGATGGAAATGGCATTGTCGAGCAGCGTCTTAATGTCGTCCCAAGTCAGTTCGTGGACGAAACCTACCTGGTTGGCGTCCATGAAGCAGGGATCGCACATCATGTTGCAACGATTGGTGAGATCAATGGTCAGCACCGAGCCGCGGCCATGCTTGATGGTGCTGGTGCCGTGGTGGTGCAGGCTTTCATCATTGTGGGCAGCAATATCCCGGCCGGGGAACACTTCCTCGAGATGCTTGAAGAAATCGGTATCCATAGCCATGACGTCTTCAAAATGACCGTGCTTGGGGCAATCTTTCACCATCAAGATCTGGCCGTCACGCTCGATAACCTGGGCCTTGATCTCGCCAGCCTTTTCATTGAGCAGCACTTCGTGGGGCAGCTTGCCGTCAACGATCTGTTGGCGGATTTCCGGAACACACTTCGGGCATAGCGAGTCTGTGCTGCGCGGCCAGCCGAGCGGTGGTTTGCTCTTCTCGTAGGACTTGAGCAAGGGCTTATCCGACCACTTGGGCGTGAACGATGGGTTGGGATTGATGCGGTTGGCAAAATCAAAAAGTCTCCACGCGGCATTCGCGGCCACGGTCACTGCCTTTTCCACATGCTTGATCGGCTTATGCATCTTGAGTGCTCTCCTTAAGAACAACCGGATCTTCCCGCTCCAGATAGAGACGGTAAGTGCTTCCGCCCGCAATATGCTGCGGAACGCTATATCCTAGTGGGTCAACCACTTAGCCTCAACTACCATCGGTTTAGCAGGCATTATTCGACAGTGAATGGCGCCTATACGCATTAAACTGCAGCCCGATTTTCCCGATAAACGATTGGAAATGTGCGAGTTAGGTCAAAAGGTGGCTTGGGCAATTTTAGGAAGGGCTCAATAGCTACTTAGATCCCGAGAATCCTCAACCAGGTCAACTAATCTTGTTTGACCTGGTTGGTCGCTTGAAGTGATATCAGGCCTCACGCAAAGCAGTTGTGATGGGCAACTGGGCAGCGCGGAAGGCGGGCAGAAGGCCTCCGATAATCCCCATGACCAAGGCAAAGATCAGCCCTTTAAGTAGATCCCCGGAGGTAATGTGGAATGCGAATGCAATTTCGCTGAAGCTAGCAGTAAACCCTGTTCCGGCCGTAAAACCATTCATCGGGAACGACAGCAGACATCCCAACACTCCTCCCATCAGCGCCAAGAAGATCGCTTCCAGAACGAAAGCGAAGAGGATGCTGAAGCGCGAAAAACCCAGAGCGCGAAGAGTCCCAATTTCGCGAGTGCGGGCGGCCACGATGGCGTACATGGTATTCATAGCACCAAAAACTGCGCCGATACCCATGACGAACGACACGAAGCCGGCCAGCCCCAACAGGGCCTTGGAAACCACACCAGCCTGGTCTTCGTAGTACTTGCGTTCTTGAATCATCTCAAGCTGCATTTGCGGATTGGCTTTGATCTCTTCGTTAAATTTCGGAAGTGTCTTGGCGTCAACCAAACGCACCGTGAGAGAGTTTTGCCCATCGCCTCGCCGGAATGCCGCACGCATGGCGTCGAAGTCACCCCAAACCTCGCTTTCAAATGAACCGTCTTCGGCAGTGAACACTCCGACCACCTCAAACTCACGTTTTTGGATGTTGATCTTCGATCCGATTTCCAGACCCCGCATGCGCTCTTCCATGCGCTGGCCTACGATGATCTCGTACAAGCCCGGAGTGAAGTTCCGCCCTTGAACGATGTTGACTCCAGTGCGTACTTTGAAAGCCTTCTGGGTCACGGCGCGAACTGTGACGTTGGTCGGCTTGCCGTCAGAACGGCGGTACATGTTGGCCACGATGACGAGTTCAGGCGAGACAAGGGGTTGGCCATCACTGCCGCGTGCCACGCGGGAATCAACGGTGATCAGGTTTGCCTGCTCATGGGTAAACCATGATGTCAGCTCCGATCCAGAGCCCCGCTGCACCACGATACCGTTATCTGGGCGTCCAGTGGCCCGCAGCGCCAAACTAAAGCCGCTGGACATCGAGAGCAACACCACGAACACAGTAACGACCAATCCGATGCCTATGATGGCCAACAGGGTCACCTTCCAGCGGACGACAAGATTGCGAATGTTATAGGAGATAGGAAGCGCCATTTTAGACCTGCCTCAGCAACTCAGTTACTCTCGCGCGATACGCGAGAAATGCGGGAACGAAGCCGGCGGCTAAACCTAGAAACAACGCAACGCCCATCGCCAGGCTGCCGATTGAGAATGACATACCGAGATTGGGGAATCCGCGCACTGCATCGCCAATGAACGGCATTTTGGGCAATGCCTGGATCATGCCCCGGCCCAGCAGGATTCCTACCGTGCCACCCAGAGCACCCAACACCAGCGACTCACCTAATATCAGGCTCATCACCAATCCACTGGGAAAGCCCAACGTTTTGAGGACTGCAATCTCTGTACGGCGTTCGCGGACCGCCATGCTCATAGTGTTGGCCGTGACCAGCAGGATAGTAAACATGACAGCGATGGCAATTCCGTTCAGCAGCAGTGCCAGGTTTCCGGCCATGGAAACGAAACCGGCGCGGAAGGCCGATTCGGTCTCGGTGTGGGTCTGGGCATCGCTATTTTCAAAGAGGGCGTCTATGGTTTTGCTGATGGCGCCGGCTTGTTTGGGATCATCAATCTCGATGGTGTAGGTGCCTGCCTGTACACGTCTGTTTGTCGCCTCGTAAAGATATTTGTAATTAAAAAACATCGCAGTCGTGTCAGTGCCCGGATAGCGAACCGGATCGGAGTCGTAGATGCCGCTGACTACAAACTCGAAAGGCTTGCCGATGCGGTATGGAGGAATGAAGCTTTCCAGTTGGAAGGTATCACCCACCTTCCAGTGAAATTTATCTGCGGTTGCTTTGCCCACAATGCATCCGCGTACGTCGTGAAAGAATGCCTGCTTCTGGTCTTCCGGAACAATGTATTCCGGATACATGGCGAAATAGGTCTCGGGCTCAACCGCCATGTTCGGAAAGAAATCTGATGGCTTGTTGATGTCGCGTGAGCCTCCAAACCAGGAGAGAATGCTGACCCTTTTCACACCCGGCAGAGCAGCGAGGCGCGCCTCGTAGGAAAGGGGCAGACCAAAGACCAGGCTGACGTTATGCCGGGTGACCAAGCGCGCGCCGTTCGCGCTCTGCAAGTTCCAACTGACCGCCTTAATGAATGTCTGCAGTGTGCAGAACAGGAAAATGCACACCGCCATGGCTATCACGGTGCTGCTGGTGCGAATCCAGTTCCGCCGCAGGTGCTTTAAGATGAACGGTACGTATTTCATACTCACCCCTTAAGAAGCACACCTTTTTCAAGGTGCTTCTGGGTATGCGCACGCTGAGCGGCGCGTGGATCGTGTGTGACCATCACAATGGTCTTTTTGAATTCCTGGTTGAGCGTCTGCATTAAATTCAGGATCTCTTCCGCGCTCTTGGCATCAAGGTCGCCCGTAGGTTCGTCAGCTACCAGGACCTTGGGATCGGTGACAATGGCACGGGCGATGGCGACGCGCTGCTCCTGTCCGCCGGAGAGCTGCTTGGGATAGTGCTGTGAGCGGTCGGCCAACCCTACAATTTTCAGTGCGGTCAATGCCCTCTCTTTGCGTTGTTTGCCCGAAAGAGGCGAGAGCATCAGCGGCAGCGCAACGTTTTCCACGGCCGTCAGAACCGGAATGAGATTGTAAAACTGAAAGATAAATCCCACATTCCGGCTGCGCCATTTTGCCAATGCGCCTTCGGAGAGTGTTGCCACATTGGTGTCAGCCACAATGACGCTTCCCGAGGTGGGACGATCAATGCCTGCAATCAGGTTGAGCAGCGTCGTCTTGCCTGACCCGGAGGGTCCCATCAGGGCCACGAACTCGCCCTGCGGGACCGAGAGGTTAATGCCATCCAGAACTACGATCTCCTGGCTGTCGCGGTGGTATACCTTACGAACGTTTTGCACATTGACAGTCGCGGCTGCGGTACCTATTTCAGTTGCCATTGTTGCCATACCATCTCCTAACTCTTGACCTTCACAACATCGCCTTCTTTGAGTTTGTCTGAAGGATGAAGCACCAGGTTCTCGGAGCCTATCAAACCCTGTTTGATGATGACCTGGTCCTGGTTTTCCATCCCAGTAGTTACGGGAAGCTCATACACTTTCTTGCCTTCTCTGATTTCAAAAACGACTGGCTTGCCGTCGCGCGTAGCAATCGCATCTTTGGGCACGCTGACAATGGGCTTACTGGAATTAAGCGAATCCGCCCCCTTCTTTTCTGGCTCAAAAAAAGTGGCCTTGGCCGTCATCTCCGGCTTAAGATCTTTGTCTTTATCCAGAATCGTGACCTTCACAGTAACCGTGGCCTTGGTGCGATCAGCAGTAGGGATTATCTGGCGCAGTACCGCATTGTAGTTACGGTCAGGAAAGGCCTCAACCGAAACCACTGCCTTCTGATTGGGCTGGAGCTTGGCGACATTGGATTCGCTCACATCGGCCTCAACTTCGAGTGTAGCCATATCGGCCAGCGCCACAATGGCACCGGAAGATGTAGAGATGTTCACCCCTGGCGGAATCGGCGCCACGCTTTCGCCCACTTCAGCCATTTTCTTCACTACGACCCCGGCAAACGGCGCGCGGATCAGCGTGTTCTGAAAGTTGGCTTCGCTGACGGCAACGCTGGCCCGACTTTGAGACAACGTAGCTTCCGCCATCCGGACGCGGCTCGCGGCAGCATCCATCTGGTCCTGCGAAACGACGTGTGCTTGCGCCAGGTTCTGCGATATCCGCAACTGCCGTTGCTGCTCGGCAAGATCGGCTTCAGAATGCTGCACCTGGGCACGGGCCACCTGAATTTGTGCCTCGTAGTCGGCGCTCTCCAGGCGGGCGATGATTTCACCTTCGCGCACCTGGCTGCCCTCTTCGACTTTCAATTCAGCAAGACGCCCCTGGATCTTGGCGGAAACCACTGCTTTGCGACGGGCCACAACGTAACCGGATGCAGTGAGGATGGGTGAGCCCGCGGCCGCCTGGCTGAAGTTCTGCACCGTCGGATGCACTGTCTCCACTTCAGCCGCAGTAAGGCTGCTGCCTGAGGTTAGATAGAAGCCTAATCCGGCCACAATCACAATAAAAACAAAGATGTAGGCCACCCATCGCCAGCCAGAGCGTGGCTTCGCCCCACGATCAATACGGAGAGACGCCAGCTCGGCTTTTAAATCGCTCATGATTTCCTCAGACGTGAAGCGCGCCGTGATGTGAGCGCGTAAGTTACTGGAATGCAGGCCGTTGGAAGTTTTTTACGACTACTAACAATAGCACCGCAATATTAAGCGTTGATAAACCAGCCGTTTTTACAAATCAAGCCAGTTTCTGTTGAAAACCCAGCGTACACTCTCTCTGAAAACTATATTTTACAGACATTAACAGACATTATCTGAGATTTCCACGCGGCTTGGCTTGTAAAAATGCGACGTTGTCAGTATTGGCGCAGTGAGCGGTAGAGACTAGTGCCAGGTGTCATTAATCGCATATGACAAATGTCAGAAGAAACATTTTTATAAGCATCGGCTTCAACCCGAACTTAGAATAGAGATAGCACCCTATGCCTGCACCCGTGACAACCGAGCATTCTGCTAAACCGGCCTCCAAAGCTATGCCGCTTATCCTTGGCCTGCTGCTGGGAGTAATTGCAACTTTGCTCATTGCGTTCGCGCTGATGCGGGCAGAGTCTGGTCCGCTGGAGCGCCTTTGGTCTGCGATTACGGGACGAAACACGCGCATTGCCAGCCAGCCGACGGTGGTGGAACGAATCCAGCAGCTTCAGCGGCTTGAAACCGTGGTCTACACCATGGACCAGATCGTTTCCGGAGAGAAAGACAATCCCATCCTGCCGGACTTCCTTACAGGCGACCGCCTGCTGATGCTGGTGCACGGACAAGTTGTGGCTGGAGTTGATTTCAAGCAATTGCACCCCGGCGACATTGTCATTAGTGGAAAAGAAATTCGCGTGCGCCTGCCCCAGCCGCAAGTCTTCATGACACGAGTGGACGAATCGCGAACCAAGGTTTACTCGCGCCAAACCGGATTGCTGGTGCGCGTGGATCCCAACCTGGAGAGTCAAGTCCGGCAACAGGCCGAGCGCCAGTTGCTGGAGGCGGCGCTGCAGGATGGCATCCTGAATACCGCGAAGCAGAATGCCCGCGCTACCCTCAGCAGTATGCTCATTGGACTCGGGTTCGAGAAGGTCGAGTTTGACTAGAGAGTGTTTCATAAAATGTTACCTAGAAAGTAACACTGCCCACCCCACTTGCTGTTCTTGTCTGGGTAGCGGTAAGCCATGGTTATCCAATGAGATAGGGAGGAGGCCAAGGCACTTGCTGCTTATGGTCCGGAATAATATGTTGCGGAAAACATCCAACCTCTATCTCGTAACTCTACAGTAAACAATCTGCAAAATTGAGCACCTGAGACTTGAGAGACCATTGCGGGTTTTCAAAGACCATACGTACGAGATACTCGAGGTACCACAGGAAATAGTTGGCTACGAATTCACAAAAGTCAAGGTTTTGATATCAAATTAGTGCCAAAGTGCTTTCGGCCAGATGATATCAGAGTGGTATCACAAAGGATCGCGAAGCCGGAAGTTGTGCTGTAATGCGACTAGAGCCTGAAACTGGACCAAGACTGCAGATTGAGACTTGGCCGGTTCACTCTGCAGGAGACAAACTTATGCAGCATTATAGTTCCCAAGCGTTCACCGATATTGCCAAACCGGCAGGCGGGGCCACAATCACAGTCAAACTGGCAGGGACCAACACGAATGCAACTATTTATTCGGACGATGGTGTAACCACGAAGAGCAACCCGTTCTCTGCCGATTCTCTGGGACATTTCGATTTCTACGCAGCGTCGGGAAAATACGACATCACCATTACGGGAACACAGTTAACAACATATACGCTGCCGAATCAGGTGGTGTTTGATCCGTTTGAGCAGACGGCAGCGGATACGGGAATGGCTGTGAAAAGCATGACCGCTCTAAGCCTGTCAGGGCCGATTTCGGGTCCTGTTACAGCCACCACTATTTCGGCCTCTGGACTTATCTCTGCGAATGCAGGTCTTATAGTTGCTAGCGGTCAATTGCTTACCGCTGATCAGATCTTGCCTCTCAATAGCTCTGGAGTTGGTGGCTTCTGGCCTGTATCAATCGCGATGCCGTCGAATTACCAATCTGGCGGCAACATGGTAAATAATTCCAACGATGTCTGGGTATATCAGTTTTTCCTTCCCTTTAAGGTCCAGATTGGGAAGGTTTCTTATCGCATAGCAAACGGAGTTGCGGCTAGTACTGGAGATTTGGGAATCTTTGATATATTCGGTAATAGGCTTGCCTATACGGGTGGATTTACAACGGCCAATAGCAACACTACGAGTACTACTAGCCTTTTGGGTTCCCCCATCACACTAAATGCCGGCTTTTATTATTTCGCGCAAACGAATTCTTCTAACATTGTTACGATTGTAGCGGCCAATATTGCTGGCGGTCCAGGATCCATTGTCATTTCGGGTGGCAGTAAAACATGGGGTACCGCCGCAAATGCTTCTTCTGGTGGTGTTTTACCAGCTACTCTCGGCACCATCACAAGTAGCACCCTCGCAAATCCAGCATGGGTCTATTTTGAACGTTGAATATGGATTCAGTACTATTTTGCAGATGTCTCGCTATTCTTCTTCATGTCTAATTTTGTGTCCTATTGCACATTTCTTATGGCATCTTGGGCACAAGCCCCTTGCGGGTCAGTGGTCGTGGACGTAACTGTACCGTGGGCGCAGTCGCGCTGTTGCCAGTCAAATTGATAGATCCCACGGTCGGAGACGTTACTACGCTGGTTATTACGACAGAACGCGCAAAGAGCGGCAGGACCTTGAAGGAATAATGGTTCCCCGTGCTCACCAGAATATCGCCGAGATTGCAGGAAATTGCCGTGGGCAAAAGCTGGCTGCAATTGGGATTGGACGAGGCCACCAAGATAACCGGGTTGGAGAAGTTGACCTGCCAAACTGCGGCGCTATAAGTGCTACCGCTGTTGTCCACCGATGCGGTGACTGTAAGGTTCGGGTCGCCTACGTT